>JAMASZ010000278.1 GCA_023301585.1 Alphaproteobacteria bacterium
TGCAACATCAACAGACACATCTTGTGGAGATGACAACGGAACAGCAACAGCTTCTGCTACTGGCGGAACGGGTGTAGTTTCTTATTCATGGAGCAATGGTGCAACTACTGCTTCAATCAGCGGTTTAGCTGCTGGTTCTTATTCTGTAATAGCTACTGACGCAAACAACTGTTCAGCTACTACTTCGGTAACTATTGCAGGAAGTGCAAGTATCGCTGTAAATGCAACGTCAACTGACACATCTTGTGGAGATGACAATGGAACAGCAACAGCTTCTGCTACTGGCGGAACAGGTGTAGTTTCTTACGCATGGAGCAATGGCGCAACTACTGCTTCTATCAGCGGATTAGCTGCGGGTTCTTACTCAGTAACAGCTACTGACGCAAATAACTGTTCAGCTATTACTTCAGTAAGTATTGCAGGAAGTGCAAGTATCGCCGTAAATGCAACGTCAACTGACACATCTTGTGGTGACGATAATGGAACAGCAACAGCTTCTGCTACTGGTGGAACGGGTGCAGTTTCTTACGCATGGAGCAATGGTGCAACTACTGCTTCTATCAGCGGATTAGCTGCTGGTTCTTATTCTGTAACCGCTACTGACACAAACAACTGTACAGCAACTACTTCGGTAAGTGTGGCAGGAAGTGCAAGTATCACTGTAAATGCAACAGCAATTTACACATCTTGTGGAGATGATAATGGAACAGCAACAGCTTCTGCTACTGGTGGAACAGGTGTCGTTTCTTACGCATGGAGCAATGGCGCAACTACTGCTTCTATCAGCGGATTAGCTGCTGGTTCTTACTCGGTAACGGCTACTGACGCAAATAACTGTACAGCAACTTCTTCAGTAAGTGTGGCAGGAAGCGCAAGTATCGCTGTAAATGCGACATCTACAGATACATCTTGTGGTGATGCTAACGGAACAGCAACAGCTTCTGCTACCGGCGGAACGGGTGTAGTTTCTTACACATGGAGCAACGGTGCATCGACAAGTTCAATCAACGGATTAGCTGCTGGTTCTTACTCGGTTGTCGTAACTGACGCAAATAACTGTACAGCAACTACTTCGGTAAGTATTGCAGGAAGTGCAAGTATCACTGTAAATGCAACAGCAATTTACACATCTTGTGGTGATGCTAATGGAACAGCAACAGCTTCTGCTACTGGCGGAACAGGTGTAGTTTCTTACGCATGGAGCAATGGTGCAACGACAAGTTCAATCAATGGTTTAGCTGCTGGTTCTTACTCGGTTGTCGTAACTGACGCAAATAACTGTACAGCAACTACTTCAGTAACTGTTGCAGGAAGCGCAAGTATCGCAGTAAATGCGACATCAACAGACACATCTTGTGGTGATGCTAATGGAACAGCAACAACTTCTGCTACCGGCGGAACGGGTGTAGTTTCTTACGCATGGAGCAATGGTGCTACTACTGCTTCTATCAGCGGATTAGCTGCGGGTTCTTACTCAGTAACAGCTACTGACGCAAATAACTGTACAGCAACGAGTTCGGTAAATGTGGCAGGTAGTTCTACTATTTCTGTAACAGCTACTTCTACTATGGAGTCTTGTGCAGGAAATGACGGAACAGCAACTGCTGCTGTCTCTGGCGCAACTGGTGCAGTGACTTATGCATGGAGTAATAGCGAAACGACTGCAAGTATTTCTGGTTTAACTGCTGGAACTTACTCGGTAACTGTAATGGACGCTAATGGATGTGAAGCAACTGCTTCTACTGTTCTTACTGCTGAAACAGACTGTGACCCATATTGTGTTTCTTCCGGTGAATCAACTCAGTATGAGTGGATTAATAACATTCATGTAGAAGGCATGGATAACCTAAGTGGTGATAATGGCGGATATGCTAATTTCACTAACATCGTTTTCCAAGGTACATCAGGATTTAATAACATCACTTTGACACCTGGTTTCTCTGGTAATAATTACCGCGAATACTGGCGTGTATGGATTGATTTTAATCAAGATGGTGACTTTAACGACTCAGGTGAATTAGTTTTACAACGTAACTCACCTTACGCTTTCAATGATTATTTCTACATTCCGACAAATGTTTTATCTGGTCAAACGCGGATGCGTGTTTCTATGAAATTCGGTAGCTACGCTCATCCTTGTGAGGTATTTGCTGAAGGTGAAGTAGAAGATTACACGATTGACATCAGCATTTGTGATAATTTAACTGACGGAGGAATAATCGGAGACGATGAAACTCTTTGCCCTGATAACAATGACCCAGCAGAAATGGTGGATGTTGTTACTCCTTCAGGCGGAAGCGGAGCGATTGAGTATGTTTGGATGATGAATACAAACACTTCTAATCCTCCACCAGCAGCAGGTTGGTCTGCAATTGCAGGTAGCAATGCGCCTACTTACGACCCAGGTGCTATCTCTCAAACAACTTGGTACGTCAGATGTGCAAGAAGAGCAGGTTGTACTGAATACTGGGGTGAGTCAAATGTTATTGAAAAAACATTTGTTCCAAGTTGTAATGGTCCTGAATACTGCGAGTCAGCAGGTTTGAGTACTGATTATGAGTGGATTCAACGCGTTAGATTACATAACGTTAATAATTACTCTGGTAATGATGGCGGATACGGTGATTACACGAACTTGACAGCTAACTTACACCCAGGGCAAAGCAAAACTATTATTTTACGTCCAGGCTTCTCAGGAAGTTCTTACCGTGAATACTGGAGAGTATGGGTAGATTGGAATCAAGATGGTGACTTTGATGATGCCGGTGAATTAGAAGGACAAGGTAATGGCTTCGGTGTTATGTATGGAACAGTTAATGTGCCTTGGGGTGCAACATCTGGTAATACAACTATGCGTGTCAGCATGAAATATGGAGGCTATGCAGACTCTTGCGAAACTTTCGGAGAAGGTGAAGTTGAAGATTACACTATCCATGTTAGTGGTTCTTCTAACTTCGTTATCAATGGTGATGATACCAGTGCCGATTTAGCAGACCAACGCGAAGACACGACTGAACTTACAAGTTCGGATGCAGCTCCTCAATTTGAAGGAATTAATGTAGAAGTATATCCAAACCCTGCGGTTGATGTATTGAATGTTAATTACCAAATTCAAACACAAGGTGATGCAACGATGACGATTATGGATGTAACAGGAAGAGTAGTTTACGAAACATCTATCAGCAATGATGATGCAGCTAAGCAGCGTACTGTTATTCAAGTCAGCCAATTTGCGAAAGGAGCTTACTTCTTGAAAATCAATAGTAACCGTAATAGCAAGACCGTTAAATTCTTTAAGTTTTAAGAGTTAAACGGTAAATTTTTGAAACACAGCTTTTCATTATTAGAGGTCTTTCCATTGTTGGGAAGACCTCTTTTTTGTGCTGTGTTTTAATATGGTTTCTAAGTGCCATAAAAAATCCCGAACTTCCAATCTGGAAATTCGGGATAATGTTAATCAAGCACGTTGATTTTACTCAATAATAAATTCTTTAACAATTGAATTTCTATCTGTAATCAGTTTAACAAAGTAAAGACCCGAAGGAAAGTCTGAAACCGATAATTTTAAATTATTAGTTCCGTTTTCCGTATTGTAATTGTTTGTAAAAATGCGTTGACCTACTTGATTTAGGATTTCAATTTGTAAATATCCTTTCTTTTGAGAGACAAATTGCAAATTGATTACTTCACCCGAGTTCGGATTTGGAAAAAGAAGCAAGTCGGTTAATTCTCTTTCTACCAAGATTGAAATGACATTTGAATATTCAAAAGAACCGTCAAAATCTACTTGTTTCAACCTATAAAATGACTTGCCAGAATATGGTTCTTTATCCGTAAAATTATAACCTTGTTGAATTTCAGTTGTCCCGTTACCTTCAACAAAACCAATTGATTCCCAATCATTTCCGGAAGAATATTTTTCAATATAGAAACCCTTGTTGTCAATTTCTAATGTCGTTGACCAATTTAGAGTAACTATTCCTTTATTGTAGTTTCCTGAGAAACTAAGCAATTCAATCGGTAAAACTGCCTCAACAACCACACTTGTATTACCTTCACAACCATTCGCATCAGTAGCTGTAACATTATAGGTCGCGGGTGCTAAACCTGTAATAGTCGCTGTCATTCCACCATTATCCCAAGAATAATCATACGCCGCCGTTCCTCCGGATGCAGATGCTGTGGCTGTTCCGTCTGACCCACTTGATAGAGTAGAAGAACCGGTAAGAGATAAACTAATGTTCTCCTGACCGACTGTTGCGCTTGTTGTGCCTTGACACCCATTACCATCTGTAACTGTGACAGAATAAGAAGCAGGCGAAAGTCCGGAAAGCATTGCAGTAGAACCGGAAGTACTCCAACCATAAGAATAAGCTCCCGTTCCACCGGTGACTGATACCATAGCAGTTCCGTTATCAGCCGTACATATTGCATCTGTTACAGAAATAGTAGGAGAGAGCGTAATTACGTTTTGATTAACGACAGCATTTGCAGTACCCATGCAGCCATTGGCATCAGTTGCTGTAACGGTATATGTGTCTGTCATCAGTCCTGATATTAATGCCGTTGAGCCGGAGTTACTCCACGAGTAACTATAAGCAGCCGTTCCTCCTGTTGCCGAAGCGGTAGCTGTTCCGTCATTAGCAGTACAGGTTTCATCAGTAACCATAGTTGTGACGTTTAAAACTACCGAATTTTGATTGACGGAGATACTTGCTGTTCCCATACAGCCGGCTTCGTCCGATGCAGTTACACTGTAAGTACCTGCGGGTAAATCAGTAATTGCTGCGCCTGAAGCACCATTACTCCAAGCATAAGAGATTGTTCCTGTTCCACCGCTTCCGCTTAGAGAAGCTGTCGCAGTTCCATCGGCAGCGGTGCAAGTTTCGGTAGTAGAACTAAGTGATACAGTGAGAGATGTTCCTCCTGTGAAAGAGCGAGAGGAAATTTCATTGGATTTAAATGAAGTTTCGTTTACTGTTATTTTTCCGTCAAAAGCATTCATTGAGAAAGCGGACAAGAGGAAAGTGATAAACAGAAAGAAAATGTAATTCTTTTGCATAATTTATTTTATTTAAAAAATAAGAGAAAGTGATGATTTGAAGTGTGCCATTGTAAAATGAATGGCTTCTTCTTCGTGCAAAAGAAATCTGTTTTAAAATTTTAAAGTTGTCTGCTCATATCGGATATTTGTTTACTCGTATCTTTTTGTATAGAACTGTATTGAAAAAATGGTATGTGCAGAAATGAGTGTTTTTTGATGTGTATCAGGTGTGGTTTACTGTATTGCAGAAATCACTTGCTTTATTCAGTACAGTCGTTCGGTATCCTAACTATCTCCACTTCGCTAAGAAACTTATTTCCACGTGAGATATCTAATAGAAGCAAATAAATAAACGGCTCAATTGTGGAGCACGAATGCAATTACTGTGCACCTGCACATACTGCGATTGCTCACAGCATGAAAATAGATTCTGCCATCACAGAAGCATTGAGAAACAAAACTCCCTTGCCTACTGAAAAATTAGAAGCATTGCGGGACATGACTCTTTTAATTGTTCGAAATCGTGGAAGAATAACTGAAACACAATTAGAAAATTCTATGCTGTAGGTTACGAAAAGAAACAGGTCTTAGATATTATTTTGGGCTTCTCCATTTTTGTATAACTCTTTCTAACTTATCTTGGTGTCCGATATCTTGACTATCTCCAGACCAAGATTTGATAACTAATACTCAAAATCAGTTGGAGACTGCGGTTAAAATGGGTGAGAGGATAGGGGGTAGAGTGATTGTTAATGTCGAGTATTATCATAATATAAAACTACTTGCCTGATATCATGACGATAACCAACTCAATTCCAAACATTCCGATAACTATATAAGTTTTCCCAAAAATAACATACAACACAATACCACATTTATGTGTATTATTGCGGACTGATATTAAAACAATGAACTACAAAAGCAATACATATAGAATTCTCGCCTTCTCTTTGGCATTCTTGATGTTCTTCACATCAGCAGGATTTTCTATAGATATGCACTTTTGTCAAGGTGACTTTAAGTCATTCAGTTTAATCGGAAAAGCTAAAAATTGCCACGAATTAGCACAGACCTCTACTTGCAAGCATCACAAAGTCTCTATTCAAGAAGAAGAAGAAGAAGACTGTGACAAAACAGAGAAAAAGGACTGCTGTGAAAATCGTACTGCAACTTTAGATTCAGACCAAGACCAACAGATACAAACTATTGATTTTACATTAACAAAAGAAGTCAAGCAATTTGTCACCGCATACATTTATGCATTTTATCAAGATAAATTAACAAAAAAAGAGGTTATACCTTTCGCCCTCTATCGACCCCCTTTGATAAAAAGGGATATTCCCGTTTTAATACAATCTTTCCTTTTATAGACTACCTTTCTTTTATTTGAAAACAGCATCCGCCTGATTTCAACAGCTATTCATTTGCTCTCGCAAATGTCACTCTCGCTATAGATTCTCAGTTTTTAAGAAGCATTCCTTTCGAATTGTGCTCTTAACTATTTCTTGCGTCTTAGTGTTTCTGCGTTCAATATAACTCGCTCTCATGTTAAATAACTTCATTCGTTTCTTTCTCGAAAATAAGCTCGTTGCCTATTTACTCCTACTTCTCTTTGTAGGTTTGGGTTTAGTTAACGCGCCTTTTGATTTTGGTATCAAACAACTACCACGCAATCCTGTTTCCGTTGACGCCATACCTGACATCGGTGAAAATCAACAAATCGTCTTCACCAAATGGATGGGACGGTCGCCGCAGGATATGGAAGACCAGATTACTTATCCGTTGACCACCGCTTTACTCGGCATTCCTGGCGTGAAAAGCATACGTAGTAATTCCATGTTCGGTTTTTCGGGTATCTATGTGATATTCAATGATGACACCGAATTTTATTGGAGTCGCAGCCGTATTTTAGAAAAATTAAACTCCCTTCCGTCGGGTACTTTGCCCGATGGTGTACAGCCTACACTTGGACCAGATGCGACTGCCTTAGGTCAAATATATTGGTACACTCTGGAAGGACAAGACGAAGAAGGGAATCCAACGGGAGGTTGGGATTTACACGAATTGCGCAGCATCCAAGACTTTTATGTGAAGTATGGTTTGGCTTCTGCTGAAGGTGTTTCAGAGTTAGCATCTATTGGCGGCTACGTCAAAGAATACCAGATTGATGTTGACCCCGACGCCATGAAGGTGCATAATATCAGTTTGGAGCAAGTTATGAGTGCTGTAAAAAGCAGCAATATTGACATAGGTGCGCAAACGATAGAAATCAATTTAGCGGAGTACTTTGTTAGAGGATTAGGCTATATCAAAAGTATTGAAGACATTGAGAAAAGTGTCGTTAAAGTTAATAATAACGTACCTATTCGCATTCAAGATATTGCCAAAGTAAATATTGGACCAGCAACACGACGTGGTATTTTAGACAAATCAGGTGCAGAGGCAGTCGGTGGGGTAGTGGTCGCTCGCTACGGTGCGAATCCTTTAGAAGTTATCGGAAATGTCAAAGAAAAAATCGCAGAATTAGAACCCGGTTTACCTTCTAAAACATTGGCGGACGGTACTCTGTCTCAAGTAAAAATAGTCCCGTTTTATGACCGAACGCAACTCATCAACGAAACCGTCGGAACTTTACAAGAAGCTCTGACGCTCGAAATTATGATTACAATTATTGTTGTCATTTTGATGTTACTCAATCTCAAGTCTTCTCTACTCGTATCGAGCACACTCCCAGTAGCGGTTTTGATGTGCTTTATCGCCATGAAATTTTTCGGAGTAGATGCCAATATTGTTGCTTTGTCAGGTATTGCGATTGCTATCGGTACTATGGTTGATATGGGCATTGTTCTGACCGAGAGCATGGTCAATCGCATTGAAGAAGCCCCGCCCGAGGAGAGTCTTTTGGAAAGCATTTACGAAGCGACGACCGAGGTTGCCTCAGCTGTTATCACGGCAGTAGCGACGACCGTTGTTAGCTTTTTGCCCGTTTTCACGATGGAAGCCTCAGAGGGAAAACTCTTTAAACCATTAGCTTATACTAAGACTTTCGCATTGGTTGCTTCGATTATCGTTGCGATTACGATTATTCCACCTTTGGCGCACACCGTTTTTTCTTTTCAATCCCGCAAGAAAATATTTACGTTTATCGGTAATGGCGCGGCAGTCCTTGCAGGTTTAGCTGTTTCCTTTTTCTACAATCCTTTTTTAGGGTCGGTTTTAGCGATTATTGGTTTTGCAGGTGTCCTTAATGTGCTCTTGCAAGAGTACAGTTCTGAACGTAATGCTAAGTTATTTTCTCTGCTAACTAATATTGTTTATGCGCTTTTGGTTGCATGGTTGTTGGCTACGGTATGGATGCCTCTGGGAGTTACAAAAAGTAATCTTTCTAATTTTTTCTTTGTGATTGTCATTGCAGGTAGTTTGATTTCCTTATTTTGGGGAGTTATTTATTTCTACGAAAATATCCTTCGCTTTTTACTACGCTTTAAAATACTCTTTCTGCTTGTTGTCGGATTTATTGTTTTTCAAGGTTACAGCGTTTACAAAGATATCGGACAGGAGTTTATGCCTTCTTTAGATGAAGGTTCGTTTTTGTTAATGCCGACTTCTATGCCGCATTCCGGAATGCAAGAAAATATTAACAATCTCCGCCTTTTGGATATGGCAGTAACAGCTATTCCGGAAGTCGAAACAGTCGTTGGAAAAGCGGGAAGAATTAACTCCGCCCTTGACCCTGCACCGATGTCCATGTATGAAAATGTTATTCAATATAAATCAGAATACAAAACAGATGTAAACGGACACCGTGTACGCTTTCGCTACGAAAACGGCGAATATGTGAGTGATGAGAACGGAGATTTGATACCTGACGGCAGCGGTCAATATTTCCGTCAATGGCGAGATGAAATTAAAACGCCCGATGATATTTGGAAGGAAATAGTCAAAGCGACCAAACTGCCAGGAGTGACTTCTGCACCGAAATTGCAACCAATAGAGACGCGTCTTGTCATGTTGCAAACAGGAATGCGCGCACCGATGGGTATCAAAATCAGTGGTTCGGATTTGGCAAAAATGGAAGAATTCGGATTGAAATTAGAAAATTATCTAAAGGATGTTGATGGTGTAAAAGAAGCGGCAGTTTTTGCAGACCGTATCGTTGGAAAACCTTATTTGCTCTTAGATATTGACCGCGAAGCAATTAGCCGCTACGGTCTGACTATCGGAAAGGTGCAAAACTATATTCAAACGGCAGTCGGAGGTATGAACATGACGACAACTGTGGAAGGACGCGAGAGATACGCCGTCCGCCTGCGCTATCCGCGAGAGTTGCGTAACGACCCCGATGCCTTAAAAAGTATCTTGATACCGACAGCAACGGGACAGCAAATTCCTCTCGGCGATTTGATAACTATTCGCTATGAACAAGGTGCGCAAGCTATCAAAAGTGAGGACGGATTTTTGATAAGTTATGTTCTCTTTGACCGTGAAGATGGCTATTCAGAAGTAGAAGTTGTCAATGGCGCACAGAGATATTTAGAGGAATTAATTAAGGAAGGAAAGCTGGCAGTTCCGTCAGGTATCAGCTATCGTTTTGCAGGAAATTATGAACAGCAGGTGCGCGCCAACAAGCGCTTAGGCTTAGTGGTGCCGATTGCCTTAGCTATTATTTTCTTGATTTTATACTTCCAGTTTCGGTCTATAATGATTTCTGTAATGGTCTTTTCAGGAGTCTTTATTGCTTTCGCCGGTGGTTTTATAATGATAGGATTATACGATACTGATTGGTTTAT
The DNA here is from genome assembly GCA_023301585.1 of Alphaproteobacteria bacterium. Lineage (GTDB taxonomy): Bacteria > Pseudomonadota > Alphaproteobacteria > Micavibrionales > Micavibrionaceae. The sequence goes on from JAMASZ010000278.1 coordinate 9,835, forward strand.
GAATTTTGATTTTTTCGGAACGAATATGCGAGATTTGTTTCAAATCCATACCATAAATCTGAGTGTCGCGGTTTGGGTTGGTTTCCTCGCCCTGTTCGGTATTGCGACGGACGATGGTGTTTTGGTTGCTACTTTCTTGAAAGACAGTTTTAAAAAGAACGACCCGACGACTATTCCTGAAATTCGCGACGCCGTAGTAGAAGGTGGTTTGCGCCGTGTACGTCCTGCGATGATGACGACAGCAACTACAATTTTGGCATTACTACCTGTCCTGACTTCGACGGGACGCGGAGCAGATATTATGCTGCCTATGGCAATTCCTTCATTCGGAGGAATGACTTTACAAATGATAACTATGTTTACCGTTCCCGTGCTTTATTCTATGTGGAAAGAATGGCGTTTGCGATACAAAAATCGTTTTGGTAGCGCTGACGTTTTGACAAAATCGACTGCTGTTCTTTTACTTATAATGAGTGGGGGAGTGGCTTTGCAAGCGCAATCTTTAGACAGTTTACTGACGACTGCCATTGCAGATAACAGCGAACTGAAAGCCCTCAATTTAGAATATCAAGCTGCCTTGGAACGCGCCCCGCAAGTCAATCAATTACCAGACCCAGAAGTCGGTCTGGGAGTTTTCCCCTTACCTGTTGAAACGCGCGTAGGGGCGCAAGTGGCCCGTGTCAGTGCGATGCAAATGTTCCCGTGGTTTGGCACTTTAGAGCGAAAAGCTGATTTAGAAAATGCCAAAGCAAAAGCACTTTTGAACGGATTGAAGCGCGTAGTTTGACTATCTCTTATGAGCTGCGCAGAGCTTACTTTCAATTATACGAAATCAAAGAGAGCCGTCAAGTTATTGAGAGAAACTTAGAATTACTCAATGCTTTAGAAAGACTGGCTTTGGTAAAAACAGAGACGGGGAAAGCCTCTGCCGCAGATGTCCTCCGTGTACAGATGCAGAGAGAAGAATTGATGCAACAGCTATTGATTCTGCAAAGTAAAGAGAGCATTCCAACAGCACAAATCAATCAACTTTTGCATCAAGAGAGTTTGAAGGAAATTATCATAAATGATAGCTTATCCTTTGTTGACTTACTCTATGAAAAGGAATTTTTGTTTCAGCAAATTTTCGATAATCATCCGATGTTGCGTCAGTATGAGTTGCAGAAAGAAATTGCAGAACAAAGTATTGCGCTGAATGAAATCAGCGGAAAACCGAATTTCGGTGCAGGCTTGGATTACATCTTAGTTAACGACCGAAAGGATGCAATACCCGACCGTAACGGGAGGGATATTTTGCAGCTAAAAGGAACGATAAAGGTTCCTTTATATCGACAAAAATATGCAGCTAAGGAACGAGAGGAACGTCTGAAGATTGAAGCTCTTACGCATCAAAAAGAAAATACTTATACAAGTTTTCAAGCCATGATAGAAAAGGCTTATGCAGAACACAAGACCGCGCAACTGCAAATGAATTTGTATCGCAGACAGACGAAATTAACCCGCGCTGCTCTCCGAATTTTACAAACAAATTATAGTGCATCAGGCAACCGTTTTGACGAATTGCTCCGCTTAGAGAAAGACTTAATTGATTACGATTTAAAGACTTTACGAGCCATTGTCAAAAGTCATCAGGCACAGAATTGTATTCAACGTTTTGTAAACTTTCAATAAGCGTAATCATGAAAAGGAAAAGAAACAAAGGAAAGAAGCCTAAAGATGAAGTGAGAAAGCAAGCAGAAGAATTGAGAAAAGAAGATAAAGTTGTATATGCTATTCTCGCGATTATTGGACTAATAGGCGTTTTAATATGCTTTTTTTGGTATCAAGAAATGCGCGGTTTAACTCATTAGAAGATTGGGACTACACCACGCGAGTTAAAGAGTTCAATCAAAACAAAAAATAAGAAAATGAAAAATACAATTATCATAGCAGTCATTGCAGCCGTACTCGGATTGGGAGTCGGATATTTAGTTTTTGGCGGAAATGCACAAGCATCACACGACCATAGCGCAATGACAACAGAAACAAAAACAGCCGGTGAGGAAATCTGGACTTGTTCCATGCACCCGCAAATACGTCAACCTGAATTTGGCGATTGTCCTATTTGCGGTATGGACTTGATATTGTTAGAAGAAGGTGGCTCTGACAATCCTTTGGTTTTAGAAATGACTGAATCCGCTGTCAAATTAGCCAATATTCAAACGACTGTCATCGGACAAAAAACGGATGCCACAGGCAAGACTTTTCGTTTGACAGGTAAAGTGCAAGCGGATGAAAGACAATCTTCCTCACAGGTTACGCACATTCCCGGACGGATAGAAAAACTCTATGTTACTTTCACTGGAGAGCAAGTCAATAAAGGACAAAAATTAGCGACGATTTATTCGCCTGATTTAATAACGGCACAACGGGAACTCTTGGAAGCGGTAAAATTACAAGATATAAACCCTGGTTTAGTCGAAGCGGCACGGAATAAATTGCGCTATCTAAAAATAGGAGAGCAGACGATTAAATCTATTGAAGAACGTGGAACTGTACAAGAGAACTTTACGATTTTTGCAGATGAAACAGGTGTAGTGACTACAAAACGCGTCTCAGTCGGTGATTACATTCGTCAAGGCGAACCACTTTTTGGTTTAATGAACTTGAGCAAAGTGTGGGTGCTTTTTGATGCTTATGAAGAAGATTTAGCAGCTATTTCGATTGGTGATAGAATAGAATTTACCACGCCTTCTGCACCGAATAAAGTATTTAAAACTACCGTTACTTTCATCGACCCGATTATCAATGCTGCAACAAGAACAGCAGCTGTCCGCACAGAAGTAAACAATCGCAGAGGATTACTCAAACCTGAGATGTTAGTCACAGGAACACTCCAAAAAACAGCAAAGGGTAAGAGCGAGTTAAGCGTTCCTAAATCTGCCGTTTTATGGACGGGCAAACGCTCAGTCGCTTATGTCAAAGTACCTGATACCGAAATTCCTTCTTTTGAATTTAAAGAAGTAGAACTTGGTGAAAGTGTGGGAAGCAGCTATCGTGTCCTTTCTGGATTAGAAGCGGGGCAAGAAGTGGTGACTTACGGTAGTTTTACGATTGATGCGGCTGCACAGTTGAACAATCAGGCGAGTATGATGAATCGGAATGTGGAAATAAAAAAAGAGGTACAAGGTGTAGAGGCGACACCTGATTTTAAGGCAGAAACGCCTGCGAAATTTCAGAAACAAATAGCAGATTTAACGGAGCAATATTTAGTATTAAAAGATGCTTTTGTGGAAACCAACCCCATTACTGCGAGTACCGCAGCAACTGCATTTCAAACAAGTTTATCAAATGTAGATATGTCTCTTTTAAAAGGAGAAGCACACGAATACTGGATGGAGAAATCATCTGCTTTAGATGCACACAGCAAGAAAATTGTTACCTCCGAAGATGTTGAGAAACAAAGAGAACAATTTGAATTTTTGTCTGTCTCGACAATAAATGCAGTTGAAGCATTTGGTACAGGCGGTGACGTAGTTTATGTCCAACATTGCCCGATGGCCTTTGGTAATAAAGGAGCGGATTGGTTGGCAAAAGAGGAAGCTGTTCGCAATCCTTATTTCGGGGATAAGATGATGAAGTGTGGTTTGGTTAAGAGGGTATTGGAGTAGTTTATGTTAGCTTTCATAAAAGAGTCTTTTCAAAAATCATACAAGCCTCGCTTTAAATTAAGCGGGGCTTGCATAATTTAGACTGACTACTTAGGAAATTGGTAAAGAGTAATCTACCAATTCTCTTAAATTTTCACGACTTTATAAGTCCACGATTTTTCGTAATTAATCACTTGGATGTAGTAAATTCCAGAAGGGTACTTTTCTAAGTTTATTTGTTCTTTTTCAGAAATATTATTTCGTATTTCAAGCACTTTTCCTGATGCACCAGTAAGTGATAGGGTTGAGTGTTTAAGATTTTCTAAGAAAAGAATATTTGAAGTTGGGTTAGGAAAAATAGAAATAATATCTTCCTCATTATCCTGCGAACTTGTTCCTTCATCAAAAACAATAAACTGCCCCATCATTCCAGCATCTTCATGACTAAGCATGTGACAATGGTACATGTATGGTACGTCATTATTAGCAAAATCTTCAAATTTTGTAATAAATCTAACCGTTCCGCCCATAGGAGGAACTAAAACTACATCTTTCTTTCCCTGCATGTTGAGTGAAGGAGCGCCGCCGTCAATATCTAAGATAAAGAACTGTACATCATGGATATGGAAAGGATGAGATACTGCTGTGAAATTAGTCAATTCCCATATCTCTGTATTGTTAAGCGGTATTTCAAAATTGAATACATCCATATCAAATACAGCATCATTGATTTCAAATGGACCATTTGCCATTCCAGTTGGACCCATTTGGACGGGACGAAAGGTTAAGCTACGAGTTGCTTGCACATCAGTTTCTGCATATATCTCATTTGTAATAAGAGAGCTTGGAATACTCGTGATAGCATCAGAAGTAGGCGCAACAACATTTAAGTTTAAAAGAGTGAAATCATTACCATTAAGCTCATTATTCGAATAATTAGGAATACTTGCCATTCCCATTGCACTACCATTTGCAGCACCGTAAATACCATTTGGCAGCTCAGATGCAAAAGATACCAAATCTATAGATTGTCCTTGTAGAGTAGATAAATCTACTAATATTTCTGCTCGTTCGCCGGGAGCTAATCGAAGACGACTCAATTCAACAGGCGCATCTAATAAGCCTCCGTCTGTTGCAATTTGTTGAAAGGAGAGACTTTCTGAAAATCCTAAATTATAGACTCGCTCAGTTGAGCCATTTAGTAATCGAAAACGAAGCACCTGAGCTGGTGCATCTAAAAAAGCATCTTTTGTTCCATTGCATAGTAAGGTATTATCCAAAGGAGTTTCTATCACAAATTGCTTATCGGTATCAAATGCTTTTGACTGTAAAAGCAAAGGAAAATCATCTATTCCATAGGTTCTTGGTAGAGCTAAAGCACCTTCTTCAGCATCTTTCACAATGATAAAACCTGCACCACCTTTAGTTACTTGCTCTTCTGTATGTTCATGCAAATGTGGATGATACCAATAAGTAGCCGCAGCATCCATGACCGTAAAAGAAGGAGACCAAGTTGCCCCTGCTTCGATAGGAGTGTGTGGGCCACCGTCATTTTCGGGAGCAACATGTAATCCGTGCCAGTGAACAGTTGTTGTTTCCGACAATGTATTTGTCACGTTAAAAGTAACATCATTTCCCTGTTCTAATATTAAAGTCGGACCTAAGAAGTCTTGATTATAGCCTAATGTATTTGTCGTGAACCCTTCAAAAATTGAACTTTGCCCTGTTTGAAAAGATAAATTTATCTCTTCTCCAGATAGGGCTTGTGGGATAAATAAAGAATTTTGACCAGATACTTCTGGAACGAATAATAGTCCGAAAAGTAAAACCAGATAACAACATACATTTTTCATTCTTTTTTGTTTTATTTAATGATTGGAATAGCATGTTTCTGTAATAAAAAAATGCTCTCTTCTTAACTATTTGTGGTAATAAAATTAAAGAAAAAATCAGTCGCTTTTTGTGACTTTCATCACAGATAATTGACAAAATTAAGCACTCATTTAAACTTCTCTACGAATACCTAACTATTCGAATAACTATATAAGTATTCCCAAAAATACTGTACAACATCAAGCCAACCTGAGGCGTATTATTGTTGATTAAATTAATAAATAGAATACCAAAATAGCACATATCGAATTTTACTCTCTCGGTGGCATTATTGTAAGACGCTTCTTAATGCTCAAGTATCCAAAATCAATAACTTTTTAAACAAACAAAAATGTCTAATATACATAAAACAAAGTTCGCCATTGCCTCTGGATTAACTTCCGTAGTTGTCTATTTAGGCTGCTATTTAATCATGGCAATATTAGGAAAAGAAGGCATTGTCAATCTTTCCAATCTTCTTTTTCATGGTATGGATTTCAGTAGCATAGTCCGCATGAATATCCCATTAGGAGAAACGCTTTTAGGAGCAGTAGCTTCTTTTATCTTCTGGGGATTTATCGGTTATGTCTTGATTGCTATTTATAATAAGATTTCAGTAAAATGAAAATAATAAAAATAACACTTGGACTACTTCTCATTTGTCTCTGACAAGTGTAAACATGCCATTGCCATTAGTGTAAACTATCAACCTTCTTTATCGAAAAATAATAAAATGAAATATATAATTAACTGTTTACTTTTCCTATTGGTGACGACTCAATTGTCAGCACAAACGGAACCTTCCAAAGAGGGCAATCCCGACAATTTACCTGTTCACGAATACACACTTACCATAGCAAAAGATATGGTAAATATGGCAGGTAAAACTACTTCAGGTATGACAGTTAATGGCGGCATTCCTGGTCCGACGCTTCGATTTACCGAAGGCGAGTACGCTGTCATTTATGTCAAAAATGAGATGGATATTGAGACTTCCGTTCACTGGCACGGGCTTTTACTCCCCAATTTTTACGACGGCGTTCCTTATCTCAACACACCGCCGATAGCTCTGGGTGAGACTCTGAAATACGAATTTGCACTCAATCAATCGGGTACTTACTGGTATCACTCTCATACAATGCTGCAAGAACAAAAGGGTGTGTACGGTTCGATTGTCATCGAAAAAAAGGAAGAAACTTTAGAATATGACCGCGACTTGGTCATGGTTTTATCGGATTGGACAAATGAAAAACCAATGAGCGTTCTCCGCAATCTCAAACGTGGTAATGAATGGTACGGTATCAAAAAAGGAACAGCAACACCTTTAAATCAAGTTATCGGACGAGGCGCTTTTGGTGCTCAAATCAACTTTTGGAAACAACGTATGGAAGGGGCGGACATTGCGGATGTCTATTACAATGGTTTTCTCATCAACGGTAAAGCAATACAAGAGTACTCTGAATTTAAACCTGGAGAGAAAATTCGTTTACGCTTTATCAATGCGGGTGCATCCACTTATTTTTGGTTGACTTTCGGAGGAGAAGACCCTCTCTTAGTGTCAGCTGATGGAAAAGATATTGTTCCTGTTTCTCGAAATAAAACCATTATCGGGAATGCAGAGACTTATGATTTTATTATCACTATTCCTTCTAACGGTAAGTTAGAAATTCGCGCAACAGCACAAGACGGCTCGGGGCAAACTTCAGCATTTTTAGGTCAAGGTGCAGTCCTTGCTGCGCCAGATGTTATGCGTCCTGACAAAATAGGAATGATGCAGAAAATGGCAAAAATGGATATGAAAATGGGAGCACCCGCTATCAAATTCAATTCTGCTAAAGACGAACGTTTTGATATTAAAGCAAAGTACGGAATGCAGATGGATAAGAGTGGAATGAGCGATATGCCGAGTATGAAAGCAGGAGATAAGATGTCAATGCCGAAAGATACCATGTCTAAAATGCACAAGATGCACAACATGAAGAAGGATAAGATGTCGAGCGATGGAATGACTATGCCGCAAGATACAATGCCGAAAATGCACGATATGAAAGGTATGGAAAAGCATGAGATGTCAGACATGAAAAGCAAAGACAAAATGTCTGATATGAATATGGTAGATGACTCAGAAATGCAGATGTCAGGGATGAATATGTACGCTGAATACAATTATGATTTCTTGAAATCTCCCGAACCAACCGACTATTCCGCTGACGCACCACGCAAAGAAATACTTTTGAATCTAACAGGAAATATGAATCGCTATATCTGGAGTTTCAATGGTGTACCCCTTTCTGAAACAGACATGATAAAAATCAAATCAGGAGAGGTCACACGCATCAAATTAAATAACCTAACGATGATGCACCACCCGATACACCTACACGGTCACTTTTTCCGTGTCATCAATAAAAATGGTGAGTATTCTCCCCTAAAACACACCGTTAACGTACCGCCGATGCAAGAAGTGACCATTGAATTTTATGGAAATGAGTACGGCGATTGGTTTCTACACTGCCACGTTTTGTACCACATGATGGGCGGAATGGCACGAGTATTCAGTTATGATACACCGCGCGACGAAAGAATGAAAGACTATCCCGCAGAAATGATAATTGACGAAACTGACCACACTTTCGGCTGGGGAACGGTGGATGTTGCTTCTCAAATGAGTGGCGTCTCTTTTGTCGCTTCCAATTTGCGCAATCAACTTGATGTAATTGCGGAATACGGCTATAATAAAAACCTCGAAGCAGAGGTCACTTATCAACGTTACCTCTATGATTACGCAGGTGTTTTCATAGGAGCAAATGTAGAAAATGGAACGCCTGGTAGTTTGGATGATTTAGAAATAACTGCCGTTGCTGGAATGCGTTTTTTGACTCCTTATTTGTTTGATTTGGATGTGCGTGTGGACAATAAATTACGCCCACGTATCGGTATCGGTCGCTCTGTGATGATTTTTCCGCGCTTCTCTGTTTTCGGATATTACGAATATCAAGCGGACTTTGGTGTCGTTGGAAATGTAGAAAATCAGAATCAATATAGCCAAGAGATTGTTTGGAGTGCTGGCGCGGAATATTTGCTGTCACGTAACTTTTCGCTGATGGCGAGTTATGATAATCGCTTTGGTGCAGGTGGCGGATTATCCATGAGATTCTAAAATTTAAACAAAATTCTTTTGAAAATTTAAACAAAAAATAATTATCATGAAAGACAATATGAAAAAAGGAAATTACAAAAAATTTGGACTGATGATGGTCGTTTCGTTCGTCATTATGTATGCTGTCATGTTTTTAAATGCCGACAAATTTGACCACGTTATGTTAAGTTATACACGTCACTACATGACCATTTTGATGATAGCGCCGATGGCAATTAGTATGATGCTTTTTATGTGGGGAATGTATGAAAATAAGAAGTGGAATTACGCGATTTTAGCAACTTCAGTCGTCGTTTTCTTTCTGACTTTAGGGGCTTTGCGTAATCAAGTCGGTATTAAGGATGTACAGTATATGAAAGCCATGATTCCGCACCATTCATCAGCAATAATGGTGAGTCAAAGCGCAACATTTGAAGACCCAGAGGTAGAGAAATTGGCAAAGGAAATTATTGAGGCACAGAAACGAGAAATTGCGCAGATGAAAAAGATTATTTATCGATTGGAGAATAAATAAAATAGGGGGATACAGTTATTAAAATTGTGTCCCATTCCAAATGAACTGAATATTTTTTACAAAACTCTTAGATTTTTAAGAAGCTGTTTGAGTTTAAGTATTTTTCTATGTGAGGGAATATTTTCGTTTGCTTTTGCTTTTGCTTTTGCTTTGAAAAACGCAAATAGCCTTCGCTACACAAGGATTTTTCAAAGTGAAAGCAGGCGGAAAATTGTCCTCACATAGGGAATTAGTTAAATTCAAACAGCTTCTAAGTATGAAAGAATTAAATCAAAAAATATTTACTGTATCAGCGGGATTAACTTCTGTTGTAGTTTATTTTGGCTGTACTTTAATAATGGCAATATTAGGAAAGGATGGTATTGTGAAATTATGAAATCTTTTGTTTCATGGTATGAATTTTGGTAATAGCATTCGCATGGATATCCCTTTCACAGAGGTACTTTTAGGTACTACATTATCCTTTATTTTTTGGGGATTCGTTGAATATTTCCTGTCATTTGTTTATAACAGAATGCTTAACGAATAGCAACCACAGATTGCACACTTACTTGAATATAAAAATAAAAACACCTACTTTTGTCATTAATGAAAATTGCTACATTCATATTTACCTTTTATATGCTTGCTTTATCACTTATTCCTTGTGGTGATGGAGGTGGAGGTATTGTGGAAATAGTCAATCATCTTTTCGGTATTGAACATGAAACATATTCCGACCACGAGCAGCATTCGAATGGCTGTGGAGACGATACTTGTTCACCTTTTTGTGTTTGTAGCTGTTGTTCGATTGTTATAGATTCTCCTGAAGAAAATCAACTTAACACTTTTCTTCCCTTACCTCCTTTCAAGGAACTTCCTTCCTGTGTTCGGAATGAATTTTCCTTTGATTTTATTTCTACTGTTTGGCAACCGCCAACCTTTGGTTAGACCATTTTCGTGGGATTCCTATGCCCACTCGATTCTTTTTATTGGTTTAACAAAATTTTAATTCAACTATGTTTGATAAAATAATCGCTTATTCGATTGAGAATAAGTTTGTGGTAGGGCTGTTTGTCGCTGCCCTAAGCGTGTGGGGTATATACTCTCTACAACAATTACCCATTGATGCCGTGCCTGATATTACCAACAATCAGGTGCAGGTCATCACTATTTCACCGACTCTTGCCACGCAAGAGGTCGAACAATTCATTACTACTCCCATTGAATTGGCTTTACAGAATATTCAACAGTTAGTAGAGATTCGGTCTATTTCCCGCTTTGGCTTATCCGTTATAACCGTAGTTTTTGAGGAAGATATGGACACCTATTTATCTCGACAGCTGGTCAGCGAATACCTTAAAGAAGCGGAAAGTAATATTCCCGCCGAATTGGGAACGCCCGAAATGGCTCCGATTTCAACAGGGCTGGGAGAAATATATCAATATGTGGTTCGACCTGCTGAGGGATACGAAGATAAATTTTCTTTGAGCGAATTACGGAGTATTCAGGATTGGATTGTCAGTCGTCAATTGTCGGGTATTGAAGGAGTGGTAGAGGTCAATACGATGGGTGGTTTTCTCAAACAATATGAAGTAGCAGTTAATCCTAATTTGCTCAAATCGGTCGGCATTAGTATTACGGATGTTTTTGAGGCTTTAGAAAATAGTAATGAAAATACGGGCGGTGCATACATTGAAAAAAATCCAAATACCTATTATGTTCGCACTAACGGCATCGTTCAATCTCTGGATGATATTGGCAATATTGTAGTGGAAGTTCGCAATGGCAGACCCATTTTGGTAAAAGATGTAGCTACCGTACAGTTTGGTAAAGCACCCCGTTATGGTGCATTGGTGCGTGACGGAGAAGAAGCAGTCGGTGGTCGGGTGATGATGCTGAAAGGTGCAAACTCTGCGGCAGTCACCGAACGAGTAAAAGAACGGGTGATTCAAATTGAAAAATCTTTACCTGAAGGTGTGATTATTGAACCTTACTTGGATAGAGATAAATTAATCTCTACCGCTATCGGAACAGTTAAAACAAATCTACTGGAAGGAGGGCTGATTGTCATATTTATCCTTGTGTTGATGTTGGGGAATTGGCGAGCAGGTTTGATAGTGGCATCCGTTATTCCTTTGGCAATGTTGTTTGCAGTTTCGATGATGAATTGGCTGGGTATCTCTGCCAACTTGATGTCATTGGGAGCAATTGACTTTGGGTTAATTGTAGACGGGGCGGTGATTATCGTAGAAGCCATTATCCACCGATTACAAGTGGGGTTTGCTGGTCAAAAATTGACCCAAGCCCGTATGAATGAGGAAGTAAAAAAAGCATCTATCAAAATTAGAAGCTCTGCGGCATTTGGCGAAATCATCATTTTGATGGTTTATATTCCTATTCTCGCTTTGGTTGGCATTGAGGGCAAAATGTTTAAACCAATGGCGCAAACCGTCATGTTGGCAATTGGTGGCGCATTGATCTTGTCCCTGACTTATGTACCCATGATGGCGGCATTATTTTTAAGTAAAAATGTGTCTAATAAAAAGACAATTGCTGACCGCATTATTAACTTTTTTCAAAGCCTATATACGCCTGTCTTAAATTTGGCTTTACGGTTCAAAACAGTTTTTGTAGTAGCAACTACAGCCCTTTTTATCTTTAGTTTTATAGTCTTCAGTAGAATGGGCGGCGAATTTATTCCTACTCTGGATGAAGGAGATTTAGCGATGCAGCAGATACTTCCTCCAGGCACTTCACTATCGCAGAGTATTGAAATGTCTAAAATAATTCAGAAAAAGCTACTCAAAGACTTTCCCGAAATTGAAGATGTCATTGTCAATATTGGAGCAGCCGAAATTCCGACTGACCCCATGCCTGTTGAAATCGGGGATTACACCATAGTAATGAAACCGAAAGGGGAGTGGACTTCAGCAAGCAATCGACAAGATATGTTTGAAAAAATTGAAGAATCATTAAGCGTTATACCAGGCGTGGGCTATGAGTTTTCACAACCTATTCAACTGCGTTTTAATGAATTAATGACAGGCTCAAAAGCTGATATTGCCATAAAATTATACGGGCAAGATTTGGAATTATTGTACACCAAAGCAAAGGAAGCAGAAGGTGTGATTACTAAATTGGGTGGTGTCGGTACAGTCAATGTAGAGCAAACTATCGGAATGCCGCAAATTATTATCAATTTCAAATATGATAAAATGGCGCAGTATGGCTTGCAAGTTAAAGAGATTAATCAAGTAGTACGTGCTGCCTTTGCGGGAGAAAGTGCGGGTGTCGTTTATGAAGGGGAAAAACGCTTTGATTTAGTGGTACGTTTGGATGAAAAATACCGTAGTGGTATCGAAGATGTCAAAGATTTATACGTCACTTTAGATAACGGTACACAAGTGCCGCTGACCGCCGTAGCAGAGGTAGAATTAACAGATGCTCCTATGCAAATCTCTCGTGAAAACACCAATCGTAGAATCGTCATTGGGGTAAATGTCGGTGATACCGATATAGAAACTTTAGTTGGCGCAATTCAAACGGAACTTGATGCTAAAGTAGAATTACCTGCGGGCTATTACTTTACCTATGGCGGACAATTTGAAAATCTTAAAGCAGCCAATGCTCGTTTAGCGATTGCCGTTCCGCTGGCTTTGGCATTGATTTTCATTCTTTTGTATTTCACTTTTGGTTCACTTGCTCAGGCAGCTTTAATTTTTACTGCTATTCCGCTTTCTGCCATTGGTGGTATTTGGGCCTTGGAATTGCGGGGAATGCCCTTTAGTATTTCCGCAGGGATTGGTTTTATTGCCTTATTTGGAGTCGCCGTATTGAATGGTATTGTCTTAATCGGCTATTTCAATGAACTCAAAAAAGAAGGAATAACCAATATCAGGGAGCGTATTATTGAGGGCACGAGTGTTAGACTTCGTCCCGTTTTATTGACCGCTTCTGTTGCTTCCTTAGGTTTTTTACCAATGGCACTTTCTAACTCTGGAGGGGCAGAGGTACAACGTCCTTTGGCTACCGTAGTGATTGGAGGATTGATAACTGCTACTTTTTTAACGCTGGTGGTTTTACCGATTTTATACAGTTGGTTAGCGCAATGGCAAGAACGAAAAGGCGGTAACTCGACAACTACAAACGCGGCTATGATTCTATTACCAATGTTGTTTTTTAGCGTAGCAGCAGAAGCCCAACAGCAACCAATTACCATGAATGAAGCCGTTGAAATGGCTATTCAAAATCATCCTTCTATCCGTGCGGCAGATTTGCAAATACAACAGAGGCAAGGTTTACAAAATCTGCCTTATTCGCTTGGCGATACGGAAATCAGCTATCAGGGAGATGGCTTGTTTAGAGAAAACGGGCAACAGGTCAATCAGTTGGGAGTCGTACAAAACATTCCGAATCCTGCATCTGTCAGGGCGCAAAATGTTTTACAAAATGAAGTAGTTACTCAAAGTTTGTTGCAAAGAGAATTGACTGAAAAGGAGCTGATTCTAAAAGTCAAACAAAGCTACCTTGACTTGCAGCAAAAAAAGGAACTCAAGCAACTCTACGAACGCATTATTTTGACTTACGAGCAATATTATAATATGGCAAGGGTAAGAGTTGAAACGGGGGCATCCAATCCGATTGAGAAACTGACTATACAATCTTCTTTAAATGAATATCGGTTGTTGCTCAATCAGTCTGTTTTAGAAATAGAAAGTTTGGAAAAGCAGTTAGCCAATTTATTAAACACAGAACAAATAGTTACATCAACTGACAGTTTGGAAATACTGCCTTTTGCGGTACAAGACAGTTTGAATAATTTGCCTATTCAGATTGCGGGTCAGAATATTCAGATTGAACGGGCAAATGTTGATTTGCTGAAAGCAGGACTAAAGCCCGATTTTAATTTAGGTTATGCTACTCAAAATTATTTTGAAGACGGTTGGCTACATGGATTGCAGGCAGGTGTACGAGTTCCTCTTTTCAATAAACAGACCAAGCAGAAAATTACGGCTCAACAATTACAAGTTGATGTTGCGCAAGCTAACTTAGAAACAGAACGTTTGCGAACGAAACAGAATTTGTTGACCATTAGAAATACGATAACGTTGTATGAAACGGGAGTCGATTATTATCAGGAACAATTGGAAATAATTAATCCGGAGATAGAGCGAATTTCCAAACTCAATTATCAAGTAGGGGAAATTTCCTATCTCGAATTGCTGAATACCTTAAATATTTCCGCCAAAAATCAAATCAGTTTTTGGGAGCAAGTTTTAGCGTACAATCAAGCAGTTATTTTTTACCAATTCTTTTCTAACCAATAAATTAATAAATCTTTTGACGTAATAATTTGACTAAATTATCATATCAAAAGTCTAATAAAATAATACAATGAAAATCATAAATAAATTAATAATATCCATTCTGATAGTTACAGTCTTTACTCTATTTTCCTCCTGTGCTCATGACCACGCCGAAGGAGATGGTCACGACCACGGAACGGAGCAACATAGCGAGGATGACGGACATGGTCATGGAAAAGAAACTCATAGTGAAGATGACGGGCATGGTCACGGTGAAGAAACTCATAGCGAAGATGACGGTCATGGTGAAGAACACGTAGAAGGAGAAATTCACCTCACCAAAGAACAAGTGGAAACTATGAATATTCAGTTTGGCGATTTCTCTCAAGTCAAGATTAATGATTTTGTTAAAGCAACGGGAACATTAGGATTGCCACCTAATGCGCTGACTTCAGTAAGTGCAAAAGCCGATGGTTTTATCAAAAATAGCAAAAAGTATGTAGAAGGTAGTTATGTGAAAAAAGGAGCAATTATGGCATATTTGGAAAATCCTGATTTTATCCAACAGCAACAAAAGTACCTCGAAGTAGCAGCTGAGTTGGTGTATGACCGTCAGGAATTGACCCGACAACAGACTCTTTTTGCATCTAATGCAGGCATCGAGAGAAATGTGCAAAAGTTAGAGTCCGAAGTAGCTATGAATACGGCAACTTTGAAAGGAGTAGCCAAACAATTATCCTATCTCGGCATCAATGTAAGTGACTTAACCACGGACAATATCGTGCAACGCATTCCAATATATGCACCTATGTCTGGTTACATTACTTCTATCAAAATGCACAACGGTATGTTTGTCTCTCCTGAAATGGAACTAATGGAAGTTGTCAATGAAAATCACTTGCATTTAGAGTTAGATATTTTTGAACAGAATATTGCCGGTATCAAAGAGGGGCAACAGATTAGCTACACCGTTCCTGCTTTAGGTAATACCATTTATGAGGGCGAGGTTAATGTTATCGGGAAAGAATTTAATATCGAAAACAAAACCGTCCGAGTTCATGGACACTTGGCAAAAGAGCGACCTAAATTTATAAAAGATTTATTTTTAGAGGCCAAAATCTGGTTGAATGACAAAACTGTGAATGCGCTTCCCGAAAAAGCAATTGTCATGGATGGTGGGTCCTCTTATATTTATGCAGCCAATAACGAAAGCACAGAAAACGAACTAAAATTTGAAGCTCTTAGAGTAGTCGCAGGCACAACAGATGCTGGTTTTACTTCTGTAAAACTAATTGACCCACTCCCTGAGGGAATGAAGATAGTGACCAACGGGTCGTACTACGTTTATGCCCAGTCAAAGGCAGGGGAATTAGCACATGAGCATTAATTAATAAAAATTAGAATCATGAAAAAAGGTATTTCATTCCTTATTTTTATTCTGCTGGCATTAGTAACTTGGGGGCAACCACCTTCATTTGTTACCCTGAACACGGACAGCGTGTATGTAGAAGTAGATGCTGGGCAGCCACAGGTAGAGGGTATTTGTTCTATTTCCAATGTTTCAGATGTTGAGCTTGGCGTGAATTGGCAATGGAATTCCATTGAGTTGCCAGAAGGTTGGAACGTTGAATTCTGTGAAAACAACAGTTGTTATCCTACTTCGACCGATACGGTTTTCTATTTTCAGACAGACGAAACAGTACCGTTTAGTGTCATTTTTTATCCCAACGGAATTCCAGGTACGGGTAAAGTGAAAATCAGATTGTACTCAGCTACTCAGGGAATGCATTTTGAAGAACAAGCTGTTTTCGTCGCAAAAGTTGACGGACTTTCTTTTACCTCAGAAACTGAAGATGGGAATACTATGACTCTATTTCCAAACCCAGCTCGACAGGAGCTGAACCTCCTGATAGAAAATAGAGCTTATACTCAATGGCAAATCGTTGACCTGACCGGAAAACAAAGGTTGAGTGGACAAATACCTGCATATCGGGTTGATATTAAAAACTTATCACCCAGTATCTATATTTTTCAGGCAATGACTGCGGAGAAACTAATAATTGCCACAGAGTTTTTTGTTAAAGAATAAGATTGAATTTGTTGAGGAGCGGGACAATTAGACTTGTGCAAATGCACATTTTGTTGTTGTCCCGTTCCTTTATGTTAGGGGAGTTATCGAATGAGCATTTTGGATTCTAAAGCTGTCAAAATAATGGAAAGAGTAGATGAAATTTTAATAAACAAAGCTGTTCGCGTCACTGCGATGCGCCAGCTCATATTAGAATATTTTTTAGAAAACGACGGGGCATTTGGATTGTTGGAACTGGAAAATGACTTTCCGAAATCTGACCGCATTACAATCTACCGAACCCTTAAAACCTTTGAACAGAAAGGTATAGTCCACGGCATCAGCAATGGAACAGGGGAGGTGAAATATGCATTATGCGATGAATACTGTACTGCGGTCTCTCATATTGACCAACATCCGCATTTTCAATGTGAACGGTGTGAACAGATAAGCTGTATTGATAGTCAGGTTATTCCCAAGGTGGAACTTCCTAAAGGTTACCTTCAAAAAGAGATAACAATGATGATAAAAGGTGTTTGTCCTAATTGTCTGGAATAAGTTTGCAATTTCATTGCATTAATTATACCTGTAGATTTGCAAAAAAAAAATGAGAACAGAAATCTATTTATTTATCTTTTTACTGGTTTACTTCTTTTTTATCTTTTTTCTACGGTCTTATTTGCTTTGGAAAAGGACGGGGATAAATCCTTTGACATTTAACAAAACTGATGATGCACACGGCTACAATGGAAAGGTGTTCACCCTCATTTCTCTATTGGAATTAGCGGTTGTGTTTATCTATGCCTTTAAAAGTGAGTGGTATCAATACCTTTTACCTTTTTGGTATTTAGAGCATAGCTACTTGAAATATATAGGCTGGGGTTTATTGATGCTTTCACTCGGTTTTGTTTGGGTCGCTCAGTCTCAAATGGCAAACTCTTGGCGTATAGGTATTGACGAAAACAATAAAACCGAACTGGTAACCAACGGCTTATTTTCCATTTCAAGAAACCCTATTTTTTTGGGTGTCATGATTGCGAATATTGGTTTGCTTTTAATCATTCCGAATGCTTTTAGTATGCTCATTGTTTCGCTATCAACTGTCAGTATAAATACGCAGATAAGATTGGAAGAGACATTCTTAAAAGGAAGTCATGGTCAAGCCTATGAAGAATACTTAGGAAAAGTTAGACGCTGGTTTTAATTAATTTATTATGGACAAAAAACAAAAAGACGCTATCAGTTACTACGACCAATTTTCAAAAATTTACGATTGGTTATCTCCAAAATGGTACTATCATAAACCCAGAGTTTATGGAATCGAAGAATTAGCATTGAAACCTGGTAATACCATTTTGAATCTGCCTGTTGGGACAGGTCAAAATTTTGAATATTTTCAAAAACATTTGAAAGAAACAGGTTTAATCATTGGCATTGACCTATCTGAAGGAATGCTGAAAAAAGCCAAAGAAAAAAGGGACTTGCACAACTGGAGCAATATCAAAATATTAAAAGGAGATGCGACCCAAATCAATTCAGATTACCTATTAGACAACTTTGAAAACTCACTTGAAATAGATGCTATTTTTTGCGATTTAGGTCTGTCTGGTTTCCCAGAATGGGAAAATATTATTGATAATATGCTTAATATTTTAAAACCCGGAGGTAGGTTAATTATCATGGATTGGTATATTCCCCAACCAACTATTCGCGGCAATTTTATTAAGTGGATTGGTAAAGGTGAGGTTGACCGTCCTATTTATCAATATTTGAAAAATCAAGTTCTGAACTTTACGCTTAATGATACTTTCAATAGAGGAGATGTTTTTGTAGCAACTGGGATAAAAAAATAACAAAATGAAAAACGAAAATCACATTCATACTTATGATGAAAGCGGCAAAATAACTTGCTGCTCATTAGAAGAAAAAATAGATGCAAAAACGCCACCGCTAATTGTTCCCAAAAAGGAAGCACATAGTGAAGGCGATGGACACAACCACTCTCATAATCACGACGGCGATATGGGCTGGAAAGACTATTTTCCTGCTATTATCAGCTTGGTTTTATTATTATCAGGATTGGCAATGGAGCACTTAATCGAAGCTCCGTTTTTTGCAGGATGGATAAAAATTGCTTGGTACACGGTGGCTTATTTGCCTGTCGGTTTGCCCGTCATGAAAGAAGCCTGGGAAGCACTAATAAAGGGAGAAATATTCACTGAATTTTTCTTGATGTCTATTGCAACTATTGGTGCATTTGCAATCGGCGAATATCCTGAAGGCGTAGCAGTCATGCTGTTTTATGCTGTCGGGGAGTTATTTCAAACGGCTGCGGTCAAAAGAGCTAAAAATAATATCAAAGCGCTATTAGATGTCCGACCCAATACAGCAAGTATTTTGAAAAACGGCAACTACCAAACGGTTGACCCCGAAACGGTGCAAATTGGCGATACAATACAGATAAAAGTAGGTGAAAAAATCCCATTAGACGGTACTTTATTATCTCCAAAAGCAGCTTTAAATACCGCAGCTTTGACGGGCGAAAGCAAACCACAAAATGTGCTCAAAGGAGAGAAAGTAATGGCGGGTTCAATAAACTTGGACGGAGTTATTGAAGTGAAAACAGAAAAACTGTTTAATGATAGTTCCATTGCTCGTATTTTGGAATTGGTACAGAATGCGACTTCTCGTAAATCTAAAACTGAATTGTTAATTAGGCGATTAGCTAAAATTTATACGCCGATTGTGGTCTATTTAGCCATTGCTATTTGTGTATTGCCTTACTTCTTTGTGGCAGATTATGTATTTGCTGATTGGCTTTACCGAGCTTTGATTTTCTTGGTTATTTCTTGTCCTTGTGCCTTAGTTATTTCTATTCCTTTGGGCTATTTCGGCGGATTGGGAGCAGCTTCTAAAAATGGTTTATTATTCAAAGGAGCGACCTATCTCGACCAATTGACTAAAGTAAATACCTTGGTCATGGATAAAACGGGTACAGTCACAAAAGGTGTTTTTAAAATCAAAGATATTGTTTTGACGAGCAGTACGGATGAAAGCGAATTCATGAAGCTGTTAATGGCTGTTGAAGCTAAATCTACGCACCCGATTGCCAAAGCCATTATGGAATATTCTAAAAATAAGGAATTGCCAGAAGCAATCGATATTCAAGAAATGGCAGGGAAAGGTCTGAAAGGAACAGCAGCAGGGAAAAGCCTTCTTGTTGGTAACAAAAAACTCATGGAGCAATTCAATATTGCCGTTCCGACCGAAACTGACAGCATCGTAGAAAGTATCGTCATGGTCGGTATTGACGGACAGTTTGCGGGTTACGTCACTATTGCCGACGAACTAAAAGAAGACGCTAAGCAAAGCATTCAACAAATCAGAAATGCAGGTATTCAAGACATTATCATGCTGTCCGGGGACAAAGATTCTATCACTCAAAAGGTAGCCAAAGAGTTAGGAATTACAATCGCCAAAGGTGGACTTTTACCCGAAGATAAATTGAATGAAGTTGAAACCATTAAGCAGGATGCGACCAAAATAGTTGCCTTCGTGGGCGATGGTATCAACGATGCGCCTGTATTGGCAGCGAGTGATGTCGGGATTGCAATGGGAGCTATGGGAAGTGACGTTGCTATTGAAACGGCTGATGTCATCATACAAACCGACCAGCCTTCTAAAATAGTAACGGGGATTAAAATAGGTCAATCGACTCAACGCATTATTTGGCAGAATATCGCTTTAGCTTTCGGTGTGAAGATTATCGTCTTGATACTCGGAGCAGGCGGTTTGGCTACGATGTGGGAAGCAGTTTTTGCAGATGTCGGTGTGGCATTATTGGCTATTTTGAATGCGGTGCGGTTGCAGAGAATGGATTGGAAAAATTAAGATGACTGCTACTGATTTATCTGTGTATTTAGTATTCGAGTTAGAAAATTGTGACAACCCGATAATTACATAAATCTCTCCTGAAAAAGTGTAAGAGATTTACTTTAATTTCCCTTATTTTTGTAGTGTTACAAATCATTAAAACAAAGAATTATGACTACTAAATATATAATAACAGGAATGAGTTGCGGCGGCTGTGTCGGAGGAGTAAAGAAGGCATTAGAAAATGTGCCAGAAGTTGAGAAAGCTATCGTACAATTAGCTGCTCCGCAGGCAGAGTTGACTTTGCGTGAACCTGTCAGTACCGAAAAATTGCAAACAGTTCTTGGTCATTACCAAATTCAAGAATTAAAAAAAGCAGCTTAAATGAAAGATTGCTGTAAAACTGACGATAAACCTTCGACAGCAAGAAAAATCTACAACGGAATTGTGCTTGTATTAGCAGTACTTCTGTTGTTGGGATTTCTGATTTCAGTTATAAATCAATAAAAAATTTCAACATGAGAAAGAGCATTTTTTTAAGTTTATTCGCACTATTAAGTTTTGCATTTACTGCTGATGCACAGCGCTGTTGCAGTAAAAAAGCAAAGGCGAGTTGTCATGCAGAAAAAGTAAATCAAACGGCTACCGACGGTGAAACGAAAGCAGTTTTGGTTGCAAATGTGACAACAGCAGCAGAAAAGACCGAAAAATTCACAGTTTACGGTAATTGCGGGATGTGCAAAAGAACAATTGAGGGCGCATTAACAGATGTAAAAGGTATCAGTGTAGGGGAGTGGGATACAGACACAGATGTGATGACCGTTACTTATGACGAAGCACTTATCAGTTTGGATGCTATCAAGCAAAAAATTGCGGATGTTGGCTATGATACCGATACGCATCGTGCTAAAACTGCGGTTTACGAAAGTCTGCCAGGTTGTTGTCAGTACGACCGACCGACAGGTAAATAGTCATTCGGTTTTGTCGGGGAAAATACCTTTAAGAGGTGTTTCCCCCGCATTGTTTTTATCAACGTATAATTATGTAAGATTTCCAAAATGTTATGTAATTTATTTCTTTCATCTTTCACTATTATTGTAGCTGATTAGAAAATGAAATTTTACAGCAATACATATCGTGTCCTTGCGCTATCTTTAGCGTTTCTGATGTTCTTTACATCGGTAGGTTTTGCTATAGATATTCATTACTGTCAAAATGAATTTAAGTCTTTCAGTATCTTTGGAAAGGCAGCTAATTGTCACGATAAAGCAAAGTCGAATCCGATTTGCAAACACCATAAGCAAGCGACAAAGAAAAGTAATATTTCCACAGACATTACAAAGAAAGATTGCTGCGAAAATCACACTTTCAATTTTAAATCTGACCAAGATTTACAAAGCCAATCTCTTGATTTTGAACTCAACCAACCAGTAAAAAAATACAATAACAGAGCTACGGTCTCTTTCTTAGACAGACAAATAATCTCTTCAAAAACAGTCGAATACCTTTATTATCGTCCCCCCCTAATAAGGCAAAATATTCCTGTCTTATTCCAATCCTTTCTTTTATAAAAATTCTACGCTGAAATCGACTTTACTCGGTTTTGGCTTTACTCGTTTTTACTAATCAATATCCTTTACTCAGAATTCATTTTTTGATATTGCTCAGAAGAGTAATGTCAGATAGTATATTCTGTTTTTAATTATCAATCATGAAAATTTTCAAAATAATTATCCTCTGTTTACTTTTTGTAGCAGGAGGACTAACTTTTACATCTTGTGGAGATAGCTCTGCTAACAGTACCACTGAAGAAGGTACGGAAACAGGACCAGAGTATACCTCTGCTTACGTATGTCCAATGCACTGCGATGGTAGTGGGAGTGATGCTGCTGGTACTTGCCCCGTTTGCAGCATGGACTACGTGAAAAACGAAGAACATTCTAACGACGGACATACACACTAATCAGCTCTACTAATTAAAATAAATGGGGCTTATTTGTATGAAAATAAGCCCCAACCAAAACTTTATACCATGCAAAAAAAATTAACAATATTCAGTTTTTTAATGATTTGTGCGCTTTTTACGCAAGCACAAATCCTTTTTCAAGAAGATTTTGAGGGCGGTTCCATTCCTGCGGGTTGGACGAATGTATCTGATGCAACTGACGGCGGATTTTTAGTAGGCACCCCAGCGGCACTTTCTTCTCAATATTTTGAGATAATAGCGAATGGTTCTTCTCGAATTGCGGCTACAAATGATGACGAATGTAATTGCGACAAGGGAGATGATTATTTTATCACGCCACCAATTGACTTGACTGGTCAAACTTCAGTTATTTTAACTTTTGAATCTTACTACAATGACAATCAATATCAAGGTGCACAAGAGGAAGCAAGTGTGGAGGTATCTACAGACGGCGGCACAACTTGGCAAGAAATAGAAGATTTACACGGTCACGGCGGTTGGGATACGCACAGTATTGACCTCTCGGATTTTGCTGGTGAAAGTGCCGTTTCTATCGGTTTTCACTACAAAGATGACGGTTCATGGATGTATGGCTTTGGTATAGACAACGTCACGGTTGAAGTACCCTTAGCCTTAGATGCAGAAATGGCAGAAGTCAGTAGTCGTATTTTCGGTGAGGTAAACACGCCTCTGGATATTAAAGGAATAGTTTATAACAACGGAATCAATACGATTACTTCCATGGAAATTACCTATACGGTAGACGGTGGCAGTCCGATTTCGGAGACTATCAGTGGACTTTCTATTGCAAGTTTTTCTTATTATAACTTTGCTACGACGACACCTTGGACGCCGGATAGTGCAGGAGATTTTGACATTACCGTTGATATTACCGCTGTCAATGGAGGAGCAGACGGGAATTTAGACAATAACGACGACTCTTTTAATACTGAAATTTTTGCAGAAGTTATTGTACCGAATAAAATTGATGAATACATAGCTGCTCCAGCCATTTTTACGGAAGTGACGGGTGCTGCAAGTGGTTTAGATAAGCCGACTGATTTGGATTTCTTTCCGATTTTAGGAAAGAATGAATTGTGGGTTATCAATCAACGTACTGAAGACGAGGGCGGAAGTACACTGACAATTGCTGATGCAACAACAGACGCACCTTCTGATTTTGATGAGCGTGTGGATGGAAATTCTTGGCACTTTATGTCTTTACCTACGGGGATTGCTTTTAGTGATGATAACTTTAATTTTGCTAATTCAGCTGGCGTACAAGATGCTAATCATGGTGGTGGTACATTTACTGGTCCAGCTTTGTGGTCGAGTGACCCCGATGTATATGCACAGCCTTCAGGCGGTAATGGTAGTCACTTAGACATGTTGCACGGTAGTCCGTTTAGCATGGGAATCGCACACGAAACAGAGAATGTTTTTTGGGTATATGATGATTGGAATAAGGACATTGTACGCTATGATTTTGCGGAAGACCACGGCCCAGGTAATGACGACCATGCTGATGCTATAATACGTCGCTACAAAAATATTGGGATTGATGCAGACGGAGATATTCCTAATCACATGATTTTAGACAAAGCGTCAGGTTGGTTATATTTCGTAGATAACGGCAATGACCGCGTGGTGCGTTTGGATATAAACTCAGGTACAGGTATGACAACTTTGGCAGAGATAAATGAACCTTTAGCGGAACATTCACAGGTAAACGGTTTTGTCTCGGAAGTGATTATTGATACTGATTTAGACCGTCCTTGTGGGATTGAAATCTTTGAAAACACTTTGTATGTTGGTGATTATGCAACAGGTGAAATTATCGCTTACGACATGGAAAATGGTTTTGAGGAGTTGACACGTATTGAAACGGGAGCAGCAGGATTGACAGGTATCAAAATTGGTCCTGACGGTAATTTGTGGTTTGTTAATCGTATTGAGAATACTTTGAGATATGCGACTCCAGGCATAGCATCTGCTACTAATGATATAAGCAGTACTATTGATTTCAGAGTAAGTCCTAATCCGACTTCTGGTCAAATTTCTGTTTATCTGCCTGATGC
>JAMASZ010000279.1 GCA_023301585.1 Alphaproteobacteria bacterium
GAGAGGTTGGTGATGACTGTAGATCCTGTTGTTGTAATGCCCGATACAGCTTCAAAGATAGAGTCGGTGATGGACATGTTCAAACCGCATAATGCAAATGGGATAGCCGCCGCTAAGGCGAGTGTTAGCCAGCTTAAGGTTGTGAGCATGAAGGCTTGCCGAACAGAAATAGTGACGCTATCGCCTGAGTTTGTAAGGATTAAAGCACCACCAAAGAAAGCCGTGCATATCATACATATAAGGAAGACTTTCCAGTCCTCATTGCCTGCAGCCAAATCGACGAGCATAGGCAACGCCATGGCAACCGCTAAGATAGAAAGGAAAATACCAATAATGTAAAAGAGGGGGCGAATATCCATGAGTGTAGTTTATGCCTAGTGGCTATTATCCGCAAGACACATATCTAGCTTAGAGTAGGAAAAGGACATAAAAAAAGAGCCTCACTAGGAGGCTCTTTTGAATTCTTGTAACAAATAATTCTATTCGAATGTGATTTGTGTACGACGGTTAGCTGGCTCACGAACATCGTCCGCTGTCTGAACTAGCAATTCGCTCTCACCACGGTAATCAACAGAGATGATGTTTGCGTCAACGCCACGTTGAGCAAGTGCATCACGAACAATGTTACCACGCTTCATTGATAGCTTCTGGTTGTAATCTCTAGAACCTGAAGTATCTGTGAAACCTGTAAGGTTAATTCTGTTTAAGTTACGTGTTTTAGCTTCTTGAGCCGCTGCATCAATGATGCTCAACGCGCTTGCGTTTAAGCTTGATTCATCAAAGTCAAAGAATACGATGTAAACAGCGTCTTCTGCTTTCATTGGCTCAGCTGGGTTCACATCAAATGGCTCAGCAGCTGCTACTGGTTCAAGAACCGGAGCAGGAGCAGATGGTAGTGCTGCTTCTAGTTGAGCTATTGCATCTAATGCTTGTGCTTTACATGAAGAAATTTGATCCTGTTGGAAGTTTTCTTCTTGCTCTTCAATCCAGCAATCAAAACGTGTCTGAGCGTAAGCTGATAGATCAGGCTGCATTTCGCGAGCACCTAAGCTAAATACGTTTACTAAACGTGTGCGCGCAGAGATAAGATCACCTGCGTGACCTGGAAGAATGTTCCAGTCAGTTACAGGCTCAGGCATTACCATGTCACCACGAGCGGCTGAAAGACCCTTACGGGCAAAGTGAAGAGCATCTGCATGGTCATCGTAAGTTTTCATCTCACGGTTAACGTAGCTTCTGTATTCTTCTGTTAATTTTTGTGTGAAGGCATTACCAACCGCGTTGGTTTCATTTAATGCTTTAACTTCATCCATTTTATCCAAGTTGCCGCAAGCACTTAAGCTTACTACAGCCGTTAAAACCATTATTGGGCGTAAAATTTTCATCGAAATCCTCATATGTTTAAAGAGTCGCCCTGTAAAGGGCTGTTAATTAAAGTTATTTTTATAACTATATGGGGGTTATTGTAAAGAGAAGTTTCAATAAATCTGACAATAAATGCGTTTTTATCAAATATTTACCAGAAATATTATAGAAATTTGTATTATTGGAGCGAGGGGGTTGACTTTAAATGCCAGTTTAGCGATTGTCTGCCCGAATTTAGCTCAGCAGAATCATTGTTATAATATAAAATGAATGTTTGAGCGGTGTGTGTAATTTACTATATAGAGGGTTAAAATATGATCAAACCATTAGCTGGTGTAAAGGTGGCTGTGCTTGTCGCCAATGGGTTCAAGGAACAAAACTTCACAGATATGCAGAAATACTTGCTTGAACAAGGTGCGGTGTTGCGTGTTGTAAGTACGAACCAAGGCTTGGTTAATGGTTGGGACGGTCAAGGCTGGGGGCATAACTACGCAGTAGATGCTCCAATTAATACGGCATTAGGCGTTGATTACTCTGCATTAGTAATCGTGGGCGGTCAAAGAAGCTTAGATAAGTTGAAGCTGACAGCGCATACGCGTCGCTTTATCGGTAGTTTCATTGCTTCTAATAAACCTATGGTTGTTATGGAAGACGCTGTAAACTTACTTATGAATACAGAACAACTTCGTGGTTTAACAGTTGCAGGTGATGTGGCAATGCGTGCTGAATACGAAGATGGGGGTGCGACTTGGTCAGAAGAAGCATTTTATTTAGATGACTTTGCTTTAAGTGGTGCATACACTGATGAAAGCAAAAGCGAGTACTTCTCACAAATGGCTGAGATGTTCGCACAATACAGTGAAATGGACGAAGCGGCTTAATTCATCGATGAAAGCAGAAACCGAAGCAGTTATAGAACAGATAAAGAGTGCTCTATCCTTGATAAGGAGGCATCTTTGACTGGGATGTTTCGGTTAAACGCTTAGATGAGCTGAACGCACTTGTCGAAGATCCCGATTTATGGAATGATTCTAGTCGCGCACAGGGCATTATGCGTGAGCGTACCCATTTGGACGGTCTAATAAGCGCCATTCGCGAGATTGAAACAACCATCGCCGATAGCGCTGAATTAATCGAGATGGCGGAAGCTGAGAGTGATGATGCACTTATCCTAGAAACCGAACAGAGCTTAGACCAAATCTTAGTTGACGTTGAGAAACAACAATTAGCGAGCTTGCTTTCTGGTGAAGCGGATATGAATGATGCTTTTCTAGAAGTAAACTCAGGTGCTGGTGGTACCGAAGCCCAAGATTGGGCTCAGATGGTTTTACGTATGTATGTGCGCTGGGCGGAGCAACGTGGTCATAAAGTTTCTGTTTTAGATAGAAATGATGCAGACGAGGCGGGGATTAAATCTGCGACAATTCAGATATCTGGCGAGATGGTTTATGGGTGGTTGAAGACCGAAGCGGGGGTGCATCGTTTGGTCAGGATATCGCCGTTTGATTCAAATGCGCGCCGTCACACAAGCTTCGCGTCAGTCACGGTTTCTCCTGTTATCGACGACTCCATTGATATTGAAATTGATGAGAAAGATTTGCGTATCGATACGTATCGTTCAAGTGGCGCGGGCGGACAACACGTTAACACAACCGATAGTGCGGTTAGGATTACACACGAACCAACAGGGGTTGTGGTGGCTTGTCAAAATGAACGCTCTCAACATAAAAACAAAGCCACAGCAATGTCGATGTTAAAGGCGAGACTGTACGAAGCCGAAATTCAAAAACGTGAACAAGAAGCTTCTGACGCGCATGGCGAAAAAAGCGACATTGGTTGGGGGCATCAAATTCGTTCCTATGTCCTACACCCATATCAAATGGTGAAGGATCAACGAACGGCTCACGAAACAACTGATACCCAAGGTGTTTTAAACGGAAATATCGATTCTTTCTTAGAAACCACGCTGGCGCATCGCGTTGGTAAGGAAAAAGAATAAACACCATATTTTACGTAGGTTATTTTTTTATCCCATATAAGGTGTGGCTAACCTTAAAAGCCACTTGCGTCTAATGTTTTAGCGTTTTAAGGTCTTTAAAGTTTTCGAAAATATATATTTGGAGTTAATACCAATGACCATGGTGCCTTGTCAGAAATTAGGACAATCAAAAAAATTGAGCTTGTCCGTTATTGTTTCTACATTATTTGTGAGTTTTCTGAGTTTTGTTAATACCGCTAATGCTCAAATGGGCGGCGGGTTACCAACCTTTCAACCTACAACAGGCTGGTCAGTTAATCAGACATTGATTAGTAAAAACCATGGTATTAGCGATGTGAAACTTCCTTGTATGATGGCGACAGAGTTCGATAATGGCTATGTTGTTCGTATTGCAGGTGGTGACCAGAAATTAATGGCGCTAGCGGTTGATTTCCGTCAGCAAGTATTTCAACAGGGACGTAAATATACCGCTCAAGTAGATGTTGATGGCTCGTTTGTTCAGAGGGTAACGGCAACTGCATTCTCAAATAGTGTATTACTTTTCAATATTCGTTCGTTAAACGGATTTTACCGTGCCTTACAAAACGGACAATATATGACGTTATTCGTAGAAGATAACGGTTTTAAATTTGCTCTATCTGATGTTGCTTCAGGCATTAATGCGCTGGAAAGCTGTTATACTGGCGTACCAGCGGCAACAACGCAAATGGCGTTGGGTAATTCAGGACCAACAAATATGCCAACTGATATGACCGCAGATACGATGCCTTTAGGTATGCCGACTGATATGGGTGATAATGCTATGGCACCAATCACTGCGACATCGGCTAAAATGGGCAAAGTTGAAAGTGAAGCATTG
Source organism: Alphaproteobacteria bacterium (assembly GCA_023301585.1). Classification (GTDB taxonomy): domain Bacteria; phylum Pseudomonadota; class Alphaproteobacteria; order Micavibrionales; family Micavibrionaceae. Next base: position 4,224 of record JAMASZ010000279.1, read on the forward strand.
GGCGATACACCGAAAACACGCACCGCAAGCATAGGTCCTCAGAAAATGACACCAATCTCTCCGTCTGTTCGCCCAGAAATGAGCACGGATCGTTGGAATTCACGCGTTTCTAAACCTATTGATATGCCACAAGGTGTGAGCAGAAATGTCACAGGTAGCATCGCTGGTACATCAGCGAAAATGACTAAATCAGCTAATCAAACTTGGCGCGCTAAAGAAGGCGATGATATTCGTATGACTTTGGAACGCTGGGCGACGCAAGCTGACGTTGCAATTGATTGGCAAGCGGGTCAATCAAGTGGTGCAGTCGTTGAGAATATCAATTATGCAGGCAGTTTCGAAAATGCTGTTCAAATGTTGATGGCAGAAAACAGTGCGGCGATGGGCTTAGAAGCACAAATGCAAGGCTCACTTCGTGACAGCAGGTCATCATCAATGAGTTCAACAGCAGGTGGTGCGCCAATGGCACTTCGCCCAATACAGACTAACCAAATGCCATCACAACGCACAGCAATGGCACCGTCGTCATCAATGAGCGGTGGTAAATGGAATGCACAGCGCGGCGCAAACCTAGAGCAAGTATTAGGCGATTGGTCACGTAAAAATAACGTCGAGCTTATTTGGCAATCACACCAAGGGTTTGCTGTTATGCGTAATGTGAATTCTAGTGGTAGTTTTGAAGTGGCATTACAATCATTGCTTGGACAATATACAAACGAAGCGATGCGACCTGCAGCACAATTAAATACCGACCCAACAACAGGTAAACGTGTCCTAATTGTTGATGCAACTGGTGCAATGTAATTTGATTTAATGGATTTAAAATGAAGAAATCATCAACCATTAAACTATCGTTATTGCTTGGAACCGTTTTCTTTGGTTCGCTCGCAATAAACCCTGATGCGCTGGCTTCTACGAATTTAAAATTTAAAGGTGACTGGAAATCCTTAAAATTTGACCAAGCGGACCCACAAGATTCATATTGCGCATTATCGCGCCCTTATGACCAAAATATTGTTTTAACCTTTGGTAAAAACTTGGCGCATGAATATTCAATGGCGCTGGATTTTCAAAAAGCCAAGCTGGAC
>JAMASZ010000280.1 GCA_023301585.1 Alphaproteobacteria bacterium
GCTACCTTATAAGGTAGCGGGGTTTTGAGGTGAAAGCTAGTAACAAACTAGCATTTGACTAACCTAACCTAACTAAAAATAATGGACTTAACTAAACTCAAATTAACTGAGAAGCGTAGCATTTGCCGCGCACTCAATAAGCAAGGTGATATAGCCTATAGCGGCGTGCATATAGCCAAGTTGAACAATGAAGAAGCCGATTCAATCCTATCACTAGGATACATAAAACCTGCGGCGCAAGCTATCTATGAAGCCATGAAGCCATCACCCGCGCCTTTCTTACTAAGTGAAATTAGCGCAGAGAATCAGATAGCCATTGCTTCAATGCTGAATATGGAAGGGGCAATCCATATCCCACGGGATATAATTACAGAGGGACTAAATTATAGTGCCGCATCTCTAATATTGAGGAACGCCATATCGCAATATGGGAACAATATGGCTGAAAGAATCCAAGGCATGAACAGAGAACTTATTGACAAAGAGACTCCAGATACCCCGCATGAATACACTTTGGAAGAACTAATGCAGCTAGGTAATAAAGATCAATATAAGATCAGTAAAAAATTATATGAAGAAAATAAGATAGGCTACTCATTAGAGGAAATAGCCAATATGAAAAATACTGAAAAAACAAGTTTATATGGCTATCACCTTTCAAGATACCCCGATGAAATGCAACGCATTTGCCGCGCTGCACTTGAAAACAAATCTACCCCCCCGCAACCAAACAAACAAAACATACTAAAAACTGAAAATATGAGAGATATAACACCCGCCCCCGCCGCCCCTTCCACCGCACAAGCTGAAGCTTTAGCGCAACTACTTGGCACTTTGACACCGCCGAGTGATGATGCAGAAATTAACGCATTGAAAAAACGTGTGGAAGAATTGGAGCAAACCAAACACCGCACGGTAGAGATTAAAATTCCCAATATGCCTAAGAAAGAAATGGGAACAGTGCATAAGGAATTTACTACACTACTAACAACCGTATCATGTGGACTACATGCGTATTTAGCGGGCCCCGCTGGCAGTTTTAAAACAAGCGCGGCTGAGGACGTGGCAAAGGCATTGGAGCTCAAATGCAGTTCAATTTCAGTATGCCAGCAAACCACACAAACCGCCTTGCTAGGTTACCTCAATGCTATGGGTGATTATGTGACCACTGAGTTCAGAAAGCGATATGAGCGCGGCGGCGTATTTATCCTAGATGAAATTGATAATGGCAATGCCAATGTGCTAAGTGTGCTAAACTCGGCATTGGCAAACGGTTCATGCGCTTTTCCAGATGGTATGGTTAACAAACATGCAGACTTCAGACTTATCGCAACTGCCAATACTATAGGGCAAGGCGCAGATGCAAAATATATCGGACGTTGCCAACTCGACGCCGCTACACTAGATAGATTTGCATTCATCCAATGGGACTATGACACGGCAATGGAACGTGACATTGCCTCTAACAAAGAGTGGTGCGAACGCGTGCAATCCTTGCGTGCCAGTGCAGACCGCCTCAAATCGAGAATCGTTATTTCCCCCCGCGCTACCTTCAGTGGTGAAAAGTTGCTAGCAGCTGGCATGAATCAGAGACAAGTGGAGTCGTTAGTAGTCTTTGGTGGAACAAGCACGGAGGAAAGCGATAAGATCAAAGCGGGTGCAAGATCATAATCACCCCTAGCATATAAACCCCTTCACCCTGCTACCCTTATAAGGTAGCGGGGATTTAGGGTGTAAGCTAGTAACAACCTAGCATTTGACTAACCTAACTAAAAATAATGAACTACTCCAGACACTTTGATTCACCACAAGACTTTGTAGCGGCGGCAAATAAACCTGCCAACAAAAACCTAAACGATGAACAGATAGCACGCAATAGCAGGCGCAAGTTCAACGGCGGCACATTAAAGCAAGCTACTAAGATGGCAAATGAAGGCTGGCAAGATGCACCCGCCTTATCAGACAACTCATTCAGACAACTAGCAAACGGTGAAACTGAAGGCATAAAACAAATGACGCAAGCAAGTGTAAGTGGTGCCTTTCTCGAAATGGGTGACTATGTAGCTGGCATTCCAGAGTGCTTCCAAGAATTTGCACCAATGCCAGCCCCGCGCGGCTTTCGTATAGGTGCAAACATGAGTGCACATGCAGGCATTTCAAAGAGACAAAAAGCACTAAGGGGCGCGGTAATACTCGCAGTCACAGACACACTAGAAAAAAGTGGATTCACCGTGGACATAAAAGGTTTCTTCAAATCATCTGGCAGTGGCGATGCAGAAATGGTGACTAGCTTCCCACTGAAGAGAAGTGGTGAAAGGGTGGATGAAAATCAGCTAGCATATTGGCTTTGCCACGATTCAGCACTAAGGCAAATATATTTCTCTTATCAAGATACACACGATGATAATTTCATAGAGACTTATCAAGTCACACATGGACGTGGAAAACCTGCCAATGCTACGTGTGATGAAATAGACGTGGACTTTGCTTTCACAAGTAACATGAACCCCTCTAATGATTCACAAGCTTTGGAACTATACAAACAAGTCATGACTAGGATTGAAAAGAAACTAGCATCTTAGCACGATAAATTAAGAGACATAAAAAACCCATCCCCTACTTGTTGCAATAACAAGTGGGGTTTCTGGGTGCAAGGTAGAAACTACCTCACGGAAAATAACCAATAATAATAATATGAACAAACTAGCATTAGAACACTTCAACCTTCACCATAGATTGATAAAAGCAATTAGCACAAACATGCTAAATCATGGATACACAATGGACAATGGCAGTGAAGCAATACCAGAGCTCTTTGGACTCACACATGAATCAGCACTCCACATTGTGAAATACAATGCACACACCCTAAACTGCGGGCACGAATGGTTCACAGTAAATCTCGACCTAGCTAAGATCCTATGCGAGCAAGGGGAAGAAGTGTATGAGCTTTATGACAATGACGAAACTGGCGAATACTTAGGCTCAGAAGCACTTATTGAGGACGTTACAATTATGGAGTCAATCTTAGCCGAAGGTGGCACACTAGCAATCCAACTTTAGCATCTTAGCACAATGAGAAAAAAGAATTACACTTACACAATCCCATTTTCACTTGTGGGCAACTGGCTAACTACAGCCAATGAGACATATATGGCAGCCAACAAGACAAATGACACTTATGAGGAGATAGCACTAACTGCACGCTACATGGCAATACTGGAGCTCGTCAATGAACTATGTGCCAACGCACAAATCACCACAGCCAAAACAAAACAACCTAGCACCACAGCCGACAAATGTGCTAAGGCAATATTCTGGCTAGTTGTGGGGCATGTCCTCACAATCTGCGGAGTGCTACTTATCAAATAACCTAACCAATAATAATAATATGAATAAACACATGAAAATGAGACTCCTACGCTTCCAAATAGCAGCTGAAGAGTTCGCAGTAGCAGCTGAAGGATGGAACAGACACGCATCAACGCTATGTGGGCAGAACTACACATGCTCCGACACTGGATACCAATGACCAGCCAATGCTTTTGCCCTCAGTCTGGGGGCAGATGAAGATAATGCCACAGACGGTGGTGAAATAACGCTTGGTGGTGAGTCTGCCGTCCTACCGTGGGATGACTTCTTATCCCTCTACGAAGTAGAAGAATATTGGAACAAAGTAGACGACGGTAAAGGTGACGAAATAGCAGCCCTAGTTAGAAAACTAATTGAAGACATCACCGAAGTGCCGAGAGAGTTCTGGACTATCATGGATTCAGTGAAACTTTAACCAAAATAAACATTGCACACAGTGACATACTATGTAGTATGACCTCCAGAGGGGGTTTACTCATTCCCACCTCGGTTTTTAGTCAAACCACACTGCCCTGCTAGCTTCCGAGCTAGTGGGGTTTCTGGGTGACAGCGAGAAGTGAGTTCAACTCTCACACCACCTACAAATGTGGATGGTTCATTCTATGTAGTAAGATACGTTGTCAATTATATCTGAAAACGCTCCGTCCGTGATGGGACTCACGCATGCTACTGGTTAGTATGGACTCAGTTCAAGTCTGAGGCAGGATGCACAAGATACATAATCGCAGAGTAGTTCATCGGTAGAACGCCTGATTCATAATCAGGAGGTAGTGGGTTCAACTCCCACCTCTGCAACCAATTTTCAACCGACTAAAATAAATATGAGTAATGCAGACAACACCGTGGACATGGTGAATAACCCTCCACACTACACATCGCACAAATCAGGTATCGAGTGCATCGAGATCACTGAGCACATGGGATTCAACCTAGGCAATGCCATCAAATACATCTGGCGTGCTGACGAGAAGGGAACTTCCATCCAAGACCTCAATAAAGCAAGATGGTATATTGAGCGCGAAATCTCAAAAAGAGCTTCTAACTAAAATTGGTATGGATTCAGTTCAATTCCTACCTATCCACCTCCGTGAAGCTGCGCTAGCACTGCCAGAGGGATCACAGCACACCGTGCTAGAATTACCTACTGCGGGTGCAGGGCACAACGCTGGTCTTCTATCAGTTGCCACTACATGCTACTGGATGGGTGTCACACCCGAAGCCACCACAGCACACTTGTGTGACATCTATGACCCTGACCGTGTGGACTATCGCACAGCACCCGCTAGGGCAGTTCAACGTGTGTGGCAACATGAAGGTGCCGTCCCTACTGACACAGATGGCGCAGATGAAAACATCACACCACAAGATGAGCTCCTGCTAAGGTTCAAGAGAACTCCAACCAATGAGTTGATAAGTGCATCACCACATAGCACCAAGACCAACCCCATTGACATCGTTAAGGCACTCTTCGACCCACAGGATATTATCAACATCCAATTCACAGGGCGCGAAGCTGGCACACTGGTAACATGTGACAACTTACCAGCTACGCTAGCACCGTTCAAATTCCTCAACCCTAGCATCTTCAAAAAGTTAGAAGGTATCGAGGTAGAGCAACCTGACAAAACAATCAAGGTTATGACGCGCTGCAATGCTAACGTCAAAGCACGCCCATACATGGTGCTAGAGTGTGACTTCGATGCTACTGACCCCAGCGGTGCTGCCAAGGTTGAACGCTTTAGCACATTTGCCATGATGATGGCTGACTACGCCCCTCTGATAATGGCGGTGGACACAGGCAATAAATCTATCCACTTCTGGTTCGACACACGCAAGGCAGATGATAAGGTCGTCGCTCAAATGTTCGCGCTAGCACGACTCCACGGTGCTGACAAACAACTAGCTGTAAAAAGCCAGATAGCACGTATGCCAAATGTGTCCAGTGCAGCTGATGGCAGGGATGCACAGACAGTGCTATACTATGACCCTGACCACGCTCAGACACCTGACGGTGACAAGTGGGATCTACAGGGGTTTGAGGCTGAGATTCAAAAAGCTTCACAGTTGGAATATTACTACTCAGGTAAAGGGACTTATTACATGCAGTCCAACACCGAACGGTGGATCACTTTGAACCGATTCAGCGTAGCAAAGCAGCTAGTTGTTCAAGGGTTCCGAGAGCTAAAGCTAGAGACCGAAATGGTATCCCCAGTAGATAAGCTCATCGCATCTTTCGAGACTGACCATGCTATCGAGGCAGCACTTAGCGGTGCCAGTGGTAAGCATGCTGGATACTATGAGGACAATGGGTTCAACTACTTGGTGCTAAAGTCACCCACCCTGCTAAAACCACGTAAGGGTGACTGGTCTACCATCGAGGCTTTCCTCAAACACATGTTCCGCTCTGACCCAGCACAGCTGGACATCTTCAATGGCATGCTAAGTTCTAGCATCAAAGATTTCCGCAACGATGGTAAACGTCAATCACGTATATCTCCGTGCCAAGCCATGCACATCGCAGGGGACAATGACTCAGGCAAATCGTTCCTCAATAAATTCATCCTCCCACCTCTCTTTGGGGGGCGTTGGGCTGATGCAGAAGCATACTTCAAACCCAACAAGAGTGACCAGAACTCAGAGATGTTCATGTCTGAACTCCTTATTCTGGATGATACCTCCGTGCTAGGCACTTCACATCGTGAACGTAAAGCCATGACTGAGAAGATGAAAGGCATCACAGTTGGCTCGGGTGAAGGATACCGTGGTATGTTCCAAGACCGCATCACATCAAGACCTTGGTGGCGCATGTTCCGCATGCTAAACTCTACTCCTGACGACCTTGCCACCCTCCCACTGACTGAGAAGGGTGCTGACGACAAGTGGATCTTGCTGCACGCCGAGACTATGGATGGTGGCTCAGTCGATAAGACCCAACCAAGTTGGTTTGAACCGTGGAAGGATAAGATCGTTAGCCAAATCCCAGCATACCTGCACTACCTAGCACGCGAACATGTCATCGGTGACGATGCTAAAGACCCTAATGGTCGCTACGCAGTTAAATCATATAAGAATGCACACCTGCTAGACTCACTCAAAGAAGACTCATTGGAGTCATACCTCCTGCATCGTATCGACACCGAAGGACACCACACGCTATTCTCTGACCCCTTTGGTGGCGATGATAGCACAGAGTGGCGTGGAACATCTGGACAACTCTTTGATATGCTCTGCGAAGTTGGCAGCATGTCATCACAGCGCAGGTTCATCAAAACATGCCCATCACCAAGGGTGCTCTCCTCCCAGTTGAAGCTATTAGAACGCGCCCATCCACTGCGATTCACCTATTCAGCGCGTGAAGACATCACACCAAAGAAGCTAAATGGCAACTACTATTGGATAATCCGAACCACTGGAACCCATGCAGATACAAGCGAAGACGCATGCTTCTAAAAATAAACTCAGATTTAATGCAGAAAAAACTTGAAACATACTACACAGTATGTTAAAAATCTCTCGTCAACTGACAACTAACCAAAACAAACAAATGAAAATTACTATTAACATCGAAGCCGACTCAACAGCAGAAGCACAATCCATCCTTGCCAAGCTAGGCGGTGATGCACCTGCAAAGACAGCAACCCCTAAGAGGGCTGCACCTGCAAAGAAAGCTACACCTGCTCCTGAGCCAACCCCTGCTCCTGCTCCTGCTCCTGCTCCTGCCCCTGCTCCTGCCCCTGCTCCTGCTCCTGCTCCTGCCCCTGCTCCTGCTCCTGAGCCAACCCCTGCTCCTGCCCCTGAGCCAGCTAAAGAAGTTGAAGTCGAAGTAGCACGCACAGAGGCAGAAGTGACAGATAAAGCCAAAGAGCTAGTAGCGGCTGCATCACCAAAAGCACTACGAATTATCCTCGATGCCATCATCGGTGCTGAACTCAAGATCAGCTCGGCACCCGCTGAGAAATATGATGCTATCTACGATGCCGTTGAAGCCAAGCTAGTCGAGATTGACTCAGTATAGCACACTCTCTAGGGACTGGATGCCCTGTTAAACTAAGACCCGCAAGCCATAATGGAGCTGCGGGCATTCTAGGTATAAACTTATGACTGATAACCAAAAACAAAATGAAGGGGGGCACTACGCATGGGGTGCTTCTGTAGCAAACACATGGCGCAGCTGCCACGGTTCCATCAACCTAGCACATGCCAACAAAGCCAAAGGTATGATCCCAGATGAAACCCCAGATGCTAACCGTGACGAAGGGACAGCAGCACACGAATGGGCTGAGAAAGCACTTGTGGGTGAAATCCAAGACCATGAGATCCCACCTAACTTCTATGAACATCTGGAGGGATACTTAGCATTCACACGCAACTTAGCCGAGACAGTCGGAGGTGGTGAGTGCCTAGTAATGAATGAGCAGAAAGTGCCTTACTGGTATAATGACTCACAGAGTGGCACGTTGGATTATGGTGTAGTAGCTGAAGATGCTAGCGAAATTGCTATTGCTGACCTCAAATATGGTGCAGGGCAGTATGTTACTGCCGATGAGAACAACCAAGGTGCTATCTACGCTATTAGCCTCATAAAAAAGCTAGAAGATGATGGCTATAAGTTCAACGACGACACCAAAGTTACTGTTTACATCTACCAACCGCGCCATCGTAGCTTCACTGGATACCCAGAGTCATGGGTCACTACATACCGTGAGCTTATGGACATCGCCATCGACATCGAAGCTGACTACACTACCTCTAAGACTGCTAGCACTGAAGACCTCACACCTTCGGAGAAAGCATGCTTCTTCTGCCCTGCCAACACATGCTGTTCTAAGAGAGTGGCTGACGCCCATGAAGGTGTCCCAATGGAGCTAAACATGACGGTGCCAGCCAGCCAAGATGAGCTACAACTACCTGAGCTCCACGCCATTGATAGTGCTACCCGCCTAGCAGTATTTAAGAACCATGCTAAGATCACCAAATGGATGAAAGACCTCAATGAAGACACCTTAGCACATGAGATGCAAGGCAACCACATGGTAGGTTTCAAGGCGGTGCTAGGCAATGACGGCAACCGCACATGGGGTGACAACGAATCCGAAGTTGAGAAGCTTCTCCGTAAAATCCCAGCTGCTGACAGATACAAACCTCGTCGCGTGTTGTCCCCAGCTCAGGCTGAGAAGACCCTTAAAAAGATGGGTAAATCCCTCGATGAACAGTCCACCAAATTTAAAAACCGTTGGGATGAACTTATCCACCGTAAGGCAGGTGCTCCAAAGCTAGCACTCGAAAGCGACCCAAGACAATCACTCACAACAGGGGCAGCATGCTTCGATGACGTATCTGACGACATGGTATCAGATGAAGATTGCTTCTAAAATTCTCTACTAACTAAAACCAAAACTAAAAATATGAAAACAACAAAAATAGAACTCCACTTAGACATCGAAATTGCTGTAGACGAAAGTCTAGCAGGCAAAGTGAAAAGAGCTGTCACCGTCAACAGGATTGCCAATGACATCGCCGACAAAGTCAATGATGAGATTATAGAGGCTACCAAAAAGCTAGCAGCACAAAGCACTGAGAAACCTGCTACTGCCAAAGACATCATGGATTCAGTGGAAGACTTGAGAGCACATTTTGGTGAGAGCCCAATTTCCGATGCTTTTGTGGAAGGGTTGCTACAGGCAGTAAGAGACAAGCCAAGACCAACACTGCGTCAAATCTCATGGGTTCGCAACAACCGTCACAGGTTAGCAGAAATGTATGCAGACAACCCAGCAGCTGAGAAAGCCATCGCAGAAGACATCCTCAACAATGCTGAAGATCGTGCTGCAACTTTGAACGCATTCGCCAACAGTGCTTGTTGTGATGACCCAACCTGCCGAGTAAACATAGCACTAGCAGGTTTCCCCAAAAGCTAGCACCCAAACATTCTCTCGCTACACAACCAAAAGGTCTGAGTAAACACCCGAAACGTGCTCACTAAATTGAAAAACACAAAAACTGAAAACATGAATATTAAAATTATCAACGGCCGTCTCTCATTCGCTAACCATCGCACACCATACGTGTCTGAGCCAGATCCAGACACAGGTAAGGTATCACGCCAATGGAACACCAATGTGATCTGCGAAGATGACGCACCTATCCGCTACAACGGCAAAGACTACACACAAACAATGGTGGAGTATAAGGATGCTAATGGCGTTCTACAACTCATCCCCTACACTGAGTTCGCTGAGAAAGTGATCCCACTTGTATGGGCTGAGAGAGGACTACCAGTCCCACAGACTCCATACCTAAACTATGCTTTTTGCAGAGCTGACCAGACTGTTGGTATGCGGGGCCCTAAAATTGACCCTAAATCTGGTGAATACTACGGTGGCTACACAGCTGAGACTATGTTTTTCTTCGGTAAGACCGATGCTGACAAGAAGCCAACCGCACCTATCGTAGTAGACCAACACCGCCAACCACTGGATGCTAGTTCTAACCACCCTGTCAACGGTGATTACACAGCTGTCCTACTCAGTGTTTACATCTACAAACACGGCAGCAAGACCGGCATGTCAGCTTCTTACAATGGTATGCAATACCTACGTGAAGGTGAGCCATTCGGTGCAGCACCAGCAACCGCTGACGCATTCGACGAACAAGAGGTCGATGCCGCATCAGGCGATGATGAGAACTTCTAAGGTATAACAACCTAGAAACCAAAACCCCCACCCACCTAGCATTCGTGCTAGGTGGGATTTTAGGTGTAAGAACTAACCAAATAAAACAATGAGTAACGAACTATACATCGAGACACAGGACGGAGAGTCCATAAGTGAACGCCGCCGCCGTGTTGCCAACGCCATCATAGATAAACTTGAAAAAGATGACCTACTCCGTAAAGAGGTAGCATCACAACTCAACATTGGGCAAGAGTTACTAGACCTACATGATCGCACACGCCACCCCATCCTATATGTGGGTGTTGGGTATGTCAAAGGGTGTGTTCTGGACGCATACGAACCTATCTAAGCCATGTCCGACGTCTACCATTTAGACTACGAGACTTACTCGCCACAACCACTCGGCGGTAAGAACTCAGTAGGTGCGTTCCGCTATGCTTCAGACCCGACAACGGAGATACTTGTCATTGCTATTGCCAAGAACGATGAAACACCCCTCACATGGGATGCACTAAATGGTGGTGCGGAAGCACTGTGGATGCTAGAGGAGGCCGTCAAGTCTGGCAGCACGATCTATGCCCACAACGCACAGTTTGAGCACGCTATTAGCACCTACCACCTAATCACTGATGGCTTCAACATAGAAGCACCCAAGGTTGAACAGTGGGGTTGCACAGCAGCCATGTGCAGACTAGCAGCCATACCATCGTCACTAGAAAAAGCCGGTGAGTTCTTAGGCATCGACACACCTAAAGACAGGGAAGGCACTAGGCTCATAAACATTTTCTCAGTGCCACGTAAGGCAACTGCTAAAGATCCACGGACTCGCATCATGCCAGCTGATGAGCCAGAAGAGTTCCAAAAGTTTGTGGACTACTGTGCTAGGGACGTGGTGGCAGAACAGCAAGTCTACAACAAACTCAAAGATGACTTCCCGCTGACAGGGTGGGCTCTCGATTCGTTCCGTGCTGACCTACGCATGAACTCAAGTGGCATCCCAGTGAACCTTAAAGCACTGAACCATGCTAACAATTTGATGGAAGAGTTCTTGGCTAAGATGATCCCCATCTTCAGAAGCCAAGTAGCAGCTGATGAGATCCATGTGCTACCCATCACCAAGTCCCGCAAGAAGGAGAACCCAGTATCCAACATGGATGGCTTCAACCCTACACAAGGTGAACGCATGAAGATATGGTTAGGGCTCCGAGGGTGGACAGGTGAAGACCTCCAAGCTGACACTGTAGCCGACTGGCTGGAGAACCCACGTAACCTGACCGCTGAGGCGCGTGTAGCACTCCACACATACTCCATGATCTCCAGTGCTGCAGTCAAGAAGATCCCAGCTATGATTAAGATGGCATGCGAGGATGGCTATGTCCGAGGCGCACTGATGGTGTTTGGTGCAGAACGCACACACCGCTGGACTGGCAAAGGTATGCAGCCTCAGAACTTTGCACGTCCAAGAATTGATTTCACCGAGTTAGCATACGACATGATATGCCAAGAGTGCAGCCTTGAAGAGATCGAGAGCATCTTCGGTAACTTCTTTGACGTGCTAGTATCTGTCATCCGACACTTCATCCAACCACATGCAGGTGACTGTCTCCAAGCTGACTACTCCTCCATCGAGGCTCGTGTAGCACCGTGGTTGGTTGGGGAGCAAGCCACACTAGACCTCTTTGAAGCCGGTGAGCCATTATACGAACTTATGGCCTCCATCATTTTTGGTATCCCTGTTGATGAGGTAACCATAGCCCAGCGTTTCATTGGCAAACAAGCAGTGTTAGGCTGCTCATACAACATGGGTCGCCCCAAGTTCCGTGGGACATGTGAGAGCTATGGCTTCGCACCTTCACAGGAGATGGTCGATGAATACAAGACACGCCACCAACAGGTAGTAGCACCTATGTTTGCAAGGTTTAAAGCTGACACAGTGGATAAGCTAGCACGCAAAGGGCATGCAATACCGAACCAATACTCTGATATGTGGGAGATGGAGTTCATCAAACAGCAGGGTTGGGATGCAGTAGGTATCACACCTGACACACTGATGGAGCCGGCTACAGATGCACAATGGTTGCACCTGACATACGATGATCTAGCTGACAGAGCTGTTACAGCATGGAGGCTAGCCAACCCCAAGGTAGTAGCATCTTGGAAAGGTATCGAGGCAGCTGCAAAAGAAGCTATCACGAAACCCCGCACCATAACCAGATATGGTAAGCTAGCATTCTGCTATAAGAAAGTAGCAGGTTTCAATGCACTACTAATTAAACTACCATCTGGTCACAAGTTAGTCTACCCACGCGCTAAAGTTGTCCCGAACACCAAGAATGGGTGGGGGTCAACTATCGAATTTTGGGGTGTCATCCCTAACTCCGGTGGTAAATGGGGGTGGTGTAGCACCTATGGTGGTAAGTTGCTAGAGAACTGCACACAGGCAACAGCAGGTGATGTCATGCGACATGGCATGTCATGCGCCGAGCGTGAAGGATACCCTGCATTCATGCTAGTCCACGATGAAATCCTCACACTGATGAAGACAGGCCAGACCAGCGACAGGTTATGCGAACTACTGTGCGAACTCGCTGACTGGATGGAAGGCCTGCCACTTGAAGCAGAAGGTGGGAGACTACAATTTTACAAGAAATAAAAACATGGCTCACAAAACAATACACCACCACGGTGACATATTCCCCAGCATCTCAGTCGTCAACCACGGTCACATAGAGGTGCTAAAAGCTAGGTCATACCTCAATAAGAATGCTACAGTGGTATGCTGGACAAGACTATCGGACTGGATGAAAGCTCGCGATGTATCTGAACAAGATGCTAAGATGCTAATAGTCATCGAGCTAGACCAGCCATCACCACGTTACAACCTCGTTAAAAGGTTGGTAAACTATATTTCATACTCCTCAAAAGAGGATCTTATGAACAAGATCAACAACTCTCTCAACAAACAATAATATGAACACAGAACAAAGAGCACGTCTCCTCACTGAGACACAAGAAACAGCAGCAAGACTTAATCAACTGAACAGCTTCATGGCTACAGATGGCTTCCCGAAGCTTGAAACTGAGGATAAGGATCTCCTATATAAACAGCAAAGAGTCATGAGCAAATATGTTCAAATCTTGGGTAAGCGGTTGAAGCGAGCCGGCAGAACTTTTGAACACGCCTCTGAAACAGAAAGGTAATAATATGAACAACCCACAAGGACTGACCCCAATGGATCAAATGGAAGAAGGCGAACTCGTAAACCTCAAACTCGGCGATCATGATCGCTATGAGGTTATCAGAGTCGTAGGCGGATGGATCTACACAAGAATCATGTGTAAAAAGACAGCCATCATAGGTAACAAAGCGGAAGGCGAACCCATCCACATGACATCAACCTTCGTAGCGGAGATACCAAAACAATAATATGGCTGCTGAATCAGAATTAGAAAAGGCTCTGTGCAAATATGCAGAGTCGAAAGAGTTGTATGTGCGTAAGTTCACATCACACCATTCCAAGGTGCCTGACCGCATCATCTCCGGCCACCTAACTTTGTTCCTTGAGATCAAAGCACTTGGTGAGAAACCAGATGCAGGGCAGAAGGATGAGATCAACACCATCATGCTGACAGGAGGTTTCGCTACTTGGACTGACAACTACGATGACGGCGTAGCATTGATCGACGCAGTTGTGGAAGGCAGTGCTGATGAACTTAACTACCTATGCTACCAAGCTAACGGCTTACTGTAACTATGAGTGAGTTAAATGATGTAGTGTTGTTATCCGTTTTAGAAGAAAAAAATCTCCATGTTCATGCTATGCCAGATGATAGCGCAGAAATATACAGAGCTCTTAAACGCCCAACAGGTTGGAGTATTACAGACACCCATTACATCATGGAGGGGTCTAAAGTCGTGTTTATAGGGACTATACAAGGGGTAAAGAGGTTTGCACTGCCATTTTAGGGCAACGTAACACCATACACAAAGTAACAATGATCTTCAAACCTTTCGAGCACCAAGAGCTAGGGATAAACCACCTTACCAACAACGATGAGGCAGGGTTATTCGCTGGCATGGGTCTAGGCAAGACAGCCATGACCATAGCAGCACTAGCATACCACATTGCAAATGGTGACTCGAAAGGTGCGTTGGTCGTAGCACCTCTGCGGGTTAGTCTCTTCACATGGCGTGATGAGATAGCACAATGGGATAACTTCAAATGGATGAAGATTGTCTCACTGAGAACACCCGAAGGTATAGCAGCGTGGGAAGCTGGTGAGGCATGCATCTACACTATCAACTATGAATCCCTGTTCATCCCCAAGTATGAGATGCAGATGGTCACCACCAAAGGTGTCACCAAACGTAAGAAGGTGCAAGTGGGTGACAGTGGCATCCTCACTAAGTTGCTCAAAGGTAAGCGTGCTAGCCACCTGCCTGTAGACACCATCATCTGGGATGAGCTCAGTAAAGCTAAGAACCACAAGTCGAAGCGCATACTTGAGTTCACCAAATACCGCTCTAAATTCAAACGCCATTGGGGACTAACTGGCACCCCCGCACCAAACTCATACCAAGATTTATTTGCTCAGATCAACCTACTGGATGGCCATAAACGCTTTGGCAGATACATCACTCATTTTCTACAGAGGTATTTCGAGCCGGTAGATCCATACGTGCCAGCTGCCCACCGCAAGTGGCAGATCCGAGGTGACTGCGCTGGGTTGATCGAGGAGAGTATTAAAGACATGGTGCTAACCCTTAGATCGGAGAGATGGTTAAAGATCCCCGCCGTAGAGTTCCATGACATAGATGTCCCCTTACCCCCTAAAGCCAAGAAGCTCTACAAGAAGTTCCAACGTGAGCTCATACTACTGTTGGAGGATGCTAAAGTTAAAGCTGTCAATGCTGCCGTGCTAGTATCCAAACTCCAACAGTTTACTGGTGGTGCCATCTACGGCCATGAACTGACGGCAATCATTGGCACAGCAGACAACCGAGTGGTTACTGAGATCCACGATGCTAAGATCAAAGCACTCCGGAAGCTTTGGGAATCTGAAGGTAAGGAACCGATGATTGTAGCTACCAAGTTTATCCATGAGCGCGAGCGGATACTTGCTGCCATCCCCGAGGCACAGGAGTTTAGCTCTGATAAACTGGATGATTGGAATGCTGGTAAGATACCCATGCTCGTAGCACACCCCGCTAGCATGGGTCATGGACTCAACATGCAACACGGTGGTAGCCGAGCAGTGTGGTTCACTGTTGACTACTCACTAGAGCAATACGAACAATTCAATGCGCGTGTTGCTAGGACAGGACAGAAACACATCTCTAAAATATTCCACCTGCTGGTGCCTGACTCTGTAGACCATGCGGCTCTAGCAACGGTGGAACGTAAATGTGCTACACAGAATGGATTGGAGCGCACGCTAGAAAACATCCAAGTGTTAGGTAGCATCTAACTACGGTGCTAAGTGTGCCTCACGAATAGCCTTCACGTCTGGTATCTCAGCAGAAGGGTTCTTGTTTTTGTAGTCCTTCCAACTCTCTCGCTCCATAAGGAATGTCCAACGGCTGTTGGTAGCACGTTCCACAGCATTCTCCAGATCGGTTAGTGTATGTTTTGCCACACTAACTTGGAACCCAAGAAAGAATACCCCTGCCACAAGTGATATAAGGAGACCGATGGATATAGGTATGACTGTTTCGCGTGACATTCTTTGTATAAAACTGTGGGATTTTTTTGTGTGCGGCATTCTGTTTATTATAGGTTGTAAGTCAATAGCAGTCTACTAACTAATTAGTTGTTCTGGTCTGATCTAACGGGGACAATGTTGGTAGTTGGGTCTTCACCAAACCCTGCTCTATACCTAGCAACACCATCATAAGTGTCTAATGCTAAGTGTGCATCTTCAACCGTAAAGGATTGAATTGTGTCGATGCTAGCTTTAACCATGTTGATGGCGTCAAGCACATCGGTGCTACTACCTTCCACCCTGTCAACCACTTCGATGTCTGCGAATGTGCTAAGACCAGCCACATCGCTGCTTATAAGTGCAGTGTA
The DNA here is from genome assembly GCA_023301585.1 of Alphaproteobacteria bacterium. Classification (GTDB taxonomy): domain Bacteria; phylum Pseudomonadota; class Alphaproteobacteria; order Micavibrionales; family Micavibrionaceae. Next base: position 16,118 of record JAMASZ010000280.1, read on the forward strand.
GTTACCAGCTGCGGAGGGTGAGAATGTGTAGCTGTAAACACCACTCACTAGCTCCACCATATCACCACTCACTACATCATCGCCATTATTATCTATGATGGATATTGTAACGTCATTGAGCCCAGCTATGGCGGCAAGCTTTACCTCTTCATCATTGATACCTTCAGAGTAACCTATTTGGATGTCTTTGAATACAGTGCGACCTACTGCTGTGCTACTTATTATAGCTGTGTAGTTGCCATTCACTTGAGGGGTAAAACTAAAGGTGTAGACCCCTTCCACAAATTCAACCATAAAGCCACCGGAGACTTCTGCCCCGATGCTATCTATGATTGAGATGGTGGTATCACTGAGCCCCGTTTGAGCCTCAAGTTTAACCACCAGTGGTATGCCTACCGCGCCAGCCATGCTAGTTAATAACCCTAAATGTTACGTTGCTTGATGATGAGGCTGCTAGGATTTGTGACAACACACCACCATCACGCTCAAGGTTAGCAGTGACAGCAGCGACAAAAGCGATCTCGTCAATGTTAGCATTGCCAATAGCCTGCACGATAGCATCAATCACCTGCCCACCATCACCTTCGTCGATGATAACCTGTTGGACGGCGTTAGCAATGTTTGTCCTTTCATCTGCAGACAGTGAGAAACCTTCTTTGTCGGTGAGAGTGCGTGAAGCTGCAGACCACACTTGGCTAGCATTCAGATTCTCAAGTGCAGCGATCTCATTGGAGAGCTGCTGGTTAGAAACTGGATCAATTCTCACCGCGCTTGAAACCTCTGATATGCCCTGTGATGGGCTGGAGACTTCGACCACATAGTCGCCCGACGATGCCGGAGTCCAAGTTGCTGTGTAAACACCTTTGTTGCTAATCTCAACAGCAGCAAATGGTGAACCAGCTACGGGATTGCCAAGTGTGTCGGAGACTGCGAAAGATACATCAGTCAGACCTGTGATTGTGTCTGGAGTATCTACTATGATTGGGTATGTTTGCCCTACTATTCCTGTTCTCATGTTATTTTATGTTATTATTTAAATACGAAAGCTGATGCCGACCCACCACTTGTTGCCCTGATTGCGGTTGTGTCCGCAGCAACCAGTTCAAGGGTGTCTGATACTTCTGAAATCTTGCTCTCGATGAATGCAATAGATGCGTTTTCAGAGGTCACAATTAGGGGGACGTTATGCGTGCCAGCGTCATAGTCTAGCACATGAGCTACAAGAATGGTTGACCCGTTGGACTTGCTTAGTTCATACCACACGGTGTCATCAAGGAACTCTGACCTAGGGTATCGAAACTCCCTCCCTACACCTAGGGGTTCCACACCATTATCTCGGTCGAATTGGTTAGCAAAAACACTAATGTTATCATCAAAGTTAAGAGGGGTGGAAACTATCAAAGTTACATCAATAAGCTGAACCGGCCCTGTCTCCTCAATAACCCCTCCAATAGTCGTATTGCCTACCGAAGTAATAAGGATGATGCCGCCAGATACATTCTCAACAACACCAATCTGAGAATCAGTGAAGACATAGCTGCCCTCCTCCTCTAAGATTATCTTGTCAGCCGTTACACCAGTGACGTCTTGAAGAGTCCGGAGTCGAACACAAGAACCTTCTAATACACTAATAGATCCCCCACCTGTGACTACTCCCTCATTGGCTCGGTAAATCTCAGCAGGTGCATTCACTAGAGTTGCATTAGCACCATTCACATTTTCAACTAAAAAATCCCCAGCACCTACAAACTGCACTGAAATATCTCCTAGGTTATCATTGGCGGGGAAGTTTATGCCATCGAAAAACAAGCGGTAATCCGTTGCGTCCGTGGCTTGCAAAATCCTGATCGCGCAATTCGTGTCTATGTAATCATTACCTATCAGCAAATCCAAAGCTGCTTGCTGATTCTCCACCGTGTCCGCTGCAATCTCAACCTCTGGCAAAACGGTGCGCTCAAAGATACCTCTTGCTGTTGCCTCGGTGAAGCTAGCATTGTTAAAGAGCATCACAAGATTGATTTCTTTCTCCCTTTGTAGATAGCCAAGTGTCCCCCCTCCATGAGTCTGAAACAATGAGAAACCATTACCCACAAACGGTTGACCTGTAGCAGATGCCATTGCGTCTGTCCCTGTTAGCTCAAGCGTGGATTGAAGGACTCCATTGACAAATAGCAACACCCTGTTCCCTGACCCCGCATGGTCGGTGTGGTGCTGCCATAGTCCAAAGGCTAAGTAGTTCCTGCCCACGATGAAAGTATCTTTGGAAGCAACGGATAAGAATGGCTGCCCTTGGTCGGCACTTTGAAAGGCGATCTGACCACCTAAGCCTACATGAAGCAAATGGTTGTTAGTTCCTCCGCCATGTCCCATTACAAGGGTCGGCTCTCCTCCGGATAGCTCGGAGGTTTGAGAAAACCAACAGCCCATAGCGCGTTCACCTGTTGACCAGTTATAAGATGATTGGTCGCTAGCATCGCCAAGGTTGCCTGTGTTTGTCGCGTTGATGTCATTACGAGAATCAATCTCGCCAGCTAGGACTCTCGTGGTGAAATCAGTGTTGTCTCCAAAAGCCCTAAAACTTGCTGTGACACCACCACATAATGCTTGCCCACTTATCCCCCACGCTGTCCCGAACTGGTCATTTCTGAGTCGAGTAGGGTCTGGAGAATCGCCGAAGTCCCCCTCGCGCGTGAACACATCCACGTTATTTTCGAGGAGCATACCATGTGTGATGCTCAGTGATTGCAAATATGTTTTTAATCCCATGATTACTGAGTGAATTGAAAGTGCATTGCGTCTTTACCCCAAGCTCTAGCACCTGATTTAAAACCGTGCTTCTCGAAGATGAGTATGGCTTCGATAGGCATGCGAGCGTATCCAGTTTGCCCAATCTTGCGCTGATGCCAAGGTGTCTTGTTGCTGTTATGAGCTGCGTCCATGTCGATAGCTACACCCCATGCGTGCTTGCTCCATGAGCTAGAGTTGCGGCTTTTACGGTAGTTAAAGCAGCCGTCATAATTGTCTAACCCGTGCTTCTTGATCCAGTCCAAGCCATAGGTTTTAAGCAGCTCATTGAAGACTGCTAGCAAAGCACCTTTGATCCGCCAATGACAACGAGTCTTCGACACTGGCTTGCCCGCATACTTCATTGGATAAGGGAAGACCAACTCTACAAGGTTGCCCTCGTCACCGATGGCTCCGAAATATTTGACAGTTGACCAGTAGTCACTCTTAGGTGGCATGCTTTTAACCCCATTCTTTTTGAGGTATGCAACATAAGCAGCCTCGCTTTTAGCACCCCACAAGCCGTCAATAGCACCCTTGTAAACGCCTTGATCTTTAAGTCGTTCCTGTGCTAGTTTTAATCTATCTCTTGTGTTTGATTTCATGCGAATCTAGGTTTCTCTTTTTTGTAGCTAGCCCATCCGCCGAGGCGAACAGCTCTATAAATTGCTTGCTTGGTGGCTGCGTCAATGGATCGTTTCAACAGGTATTTGCTACGTGCTTTAGTTCTAGCACGCCAGCCCTTACCCTTAGCACCTTCGATGATACCATTAGATTTGTCGATCATATAGAGATGCACATAGTAGATAAAAAGTTTATCAGCCTCCTTACGTGCCATGAGGTCTAGCACGCCAATACGGTAGAGCCAGTCATGGAGTCGCCCAGCATTTATGTAGTAAGGGTCTTTAGCGAGCAAGCTACGCGCGAACTTAGGGATGCTAAGACCGTCTGATAGGAAGTAAGCCGGAAGCACGATAGGGAAACCAATGTGGCTCTCAAACTTATCGGCTAGCGGGGCATAATAAAGACGGGTGATACCTTCAACCCTAGTTAATAAATCTTGATTGGGTAGTTCCATCGTTTACTGAGTTAAAAATTCACCTTCAACCTGTGACACAGCCCTGTCGTAAATGCGAACGTAGTCAATCTCACCACTGTAGTTTTGGCTCAACACTGCTGGGGTGTTGTTACCTATGGTTACTCCACTCAAACCTAGGTTAACTGTGGCATTGTCAGCAACTCCAACAAGCTCCCCATTGAGGATCAAGCTAATCGCACCTGTCGGCTCGTATGTAAGTGCCGCCACATACCACACACCTCCAACTAGGTTGGAGCTAGATTGTATGTTTGCAGCACCGATGGAAACATTAAGTCGGTTGTTAGGGTTTATGTTAAACACTACATTGTCAGATGCAACCAGCGTCTGAACACCTGCCGCATCTAAACGGAACCTGATTATTTTTGTCCATGCACCATCTGTTTCTGCGTCTGATTCATAGACACTGATTGCCAAGTCTGGGAAGGTGGCTACCCCGCCAGCTATGCTAGGGGCTACACCAACCACCGATAGGTTAGCACCGTTGCCCACTGTGTCACTGAGGTCATTAAACAGATATTCACGGATTACTCCTGTAGCACCACTGGCATCTTCATCCGCTTCAAACCCTCTCCAAACCCCATCTGTATCTTGTGCTAGTCTATCACCAATGGCGGAACCCTCTGTAGAAACATTAGACAGGTCACCAAGTGATAGATCCACAGGTGTTGAGACGACACGGTTGTAGATACCGAATGACTCACCTTCGCTCTCTTTAAGGCTCAACCACGCTTGGTAGTAGTCATTGCCCATTAGTCTTAGCGACTCACCTGTAAAATGGTTACTGTCAAACAATGGTCTTTGAGAACTATCGACAAATGCAACATTTGGGATGGAGTTCGCGAGCTCAGAGATAACTAGATTTATTTCATCACTGTCATCCCGCCCGATAGCACCAATAGCACCGACGACGATAGGGAAGTCCCCATAGTTAAAAGCTGCTCTAAACCCTTCAAAAGTGGCTGTTATGTCTGCTGTGTAAGGCTCTATGGCTGCCCTATCATTCTCACCTTGGTGCCACAACATACCTAGCATCTCCACAGTGTCGTAGTTCTGAACAAGGTGGTTCTCAGTGAGGGAGATTTTTTCTATCGCTTGGTTGTATAACGGATCACCAACCCCCCAATCACCAGCCGAGAAACCTGTTGCACCAACTGACGTCTGAACAATAAAGACATCTATGTGAGGGTTGTTCCTAGCATAGAGAGCGGCATGGTAGAAACCAATGCAGACAGAACCAACTCTGTTTGATGCTTGTGACACCTGAGACTGGATAGGTTGGATGGCTGGCATGAAAGTGTCCAAAGGTGTTGCCTCATAACCTAAATCGTTATGACCCCAACTTAGCTGGAACATGTTGCTGAGGGGTCTGTCAAATGTTTGGTAGCCATTATCAGGTCTTCCACGCCCCCACATGTTCGACTGCCCCCCTAATGCTAGGATTGCCGCATTGCGATTCGCCCCTACGATAAGATTACTAGGGTCTATCTGAGCCTCACCATTGGGTGATACGAGAAGGATTTTTTGCCCTTGTGATACTGTCTCTACTACTGGCGATTGGTCTAGGTATTCTTGTTCCATGTCGGTTAATTGGGTAAGTTGTTATTTCTAAATCTCAAAAACGCACCGTTGTTACGGAGCTTTGGAGCTGTAGTGATGAGGGATACTGCTGCTAGTGATGAAGCAACAATAGCCTCCGCACGGGCAGCACTGGCCGCTGAGTTGGTAGCACCGACCTGTGAGTTGGCAGCACTCACATTCGCTTCGGCTGTTGCATCCAACACTTGGGCAATAAAAACAGGGATGCCAAGTCGGTCGTTAGTCTCGTCAACAGTTTCATTCTTGGCATTCCCATCTGCGCCGATCACCAATGTTGTATTTGATGTTGCTTCAAACCCCACACCATTGCTAGCACCACGAGGTAGTTTGAATGACCTGTCAGACAACTCCTGTGCCTCCTGAGCGATGAGCGTAAGTTTGTTTACTGCCTGCCGAACATCCTCACCAGCTGGCGTTGTGTTGGCAGGGAAAGTTTGGATCTGCGTCTGAGGTGTAACACGGAAAAGCAGTATCTCCGATGTGTCTGGTATAGGTGTGCCAGTGCGTAAGCCGTCAACCGAGATAGTGAAATTGGATGACGCAACACCGTCGATGGTGACGAATAAATCCCCATCACGGTCACGTTCAATATTGATCGGATATGCAGCCGTGGTTGAGTTGTTACCGGCGTATCTCTGTGATAATGGTGATTCGGAGATTGGCATGATGTAGGGATGCTAGCGTGATTAGTCGCTAGCATCAACATTTTTATTTCCACTGACTATTCGAGGAGGTGTGACACGGATCTGCGTAGACTTTTAGGGACTCTTGCTTTCGTCATAGCCTCACGTATCCGAGAGTTTGGTATCACCTCCAATACTTTTAGGGATTCAATCTCAGCTATGAAATCCTCCTCAAGTTTGAGGTTGGCTTTATCAACCTTAGCTTGCTCGCGTGCTAAGGCATCCCCACCTTTTTCCTTGAGCTTGGCGATCCGGCTTTTGGATAGTGCTTTGCTTATGTCAGACTTACGGAACACGTAGGACTTCATAGGGTCTACAACAAACTCATCCGTTGTAATGTCCTTCTGGTAGGGACGTATGCCGAGGATGTTGAATGACAAGTCACCCCAAGTTGAGATCGAGCCACCATACCCTACCTCGCCAGATACAGCCTTTTTTATCTTATCCCCTGTCCGTAAGACCCCGGGTGTGAGCATGTTGTCATAGGCGTGTTTAGCAAGTTTAGCCATACGGTCATACCTATCATCGTTCTCAGGGTTATATATCTCTTGGCCGTTGTCATCGACGTTAGTTACAAGTTGTGCAGATACTTTCGACAGGATGTTCATCTGCGTGAACTCTTCGCCTATATGCTTCAACGGCGTTAAGAACCCACCAACAATGTTACCATTCTTGAACTCTTCCACACCGTTGGCAATGGCATTGTAGAACAAGGCTTGTGGGACTACATACTCAGGGTCAAAATATCTTATATTCCCATTCTCACCTTTAAGGTAAACAACTCCAGAGTCTTTAAGCCAAGGCTCTAACCTAGCATTCAACTTTTCCAACGCCTCTTCAGACAGACCTGTCATAAATTCTGAGAGTTGCCCATACGCATATTTCAGTGCTACCGAAGTGGCGATCATTCCGGCGATCCTCTTACCCCCTGCTATCTGAAGATGTATGTTGCCTGAGCTCAACTCTCTGATCCCAAGTATCGCAGTATTGGTTGTGTTGCGTATCAACTCTGAAGTATAGGACACGTATGTGGGTATCAAGGCACCATGAGATGATAAGCTCTTAATCAACTTCGGAACCATATCGTAGTTCTGTGTGGTCGCCCTTGTATCCTTCAAAGCCAACTGTGATAACTCACGCATGGTTTTATCAGGGAACGCCTTCATATACTTGTTCAGCTCATGGATGTATGCACTGTGCTTAATACGGTTGTCTGGCACCTGATATGCTTTAGCGAAAAGATCCTTCATGCCACCTAAGTGTTCACCGATGGTGGCTTCATGTGCAGCTTTTAAATCCCCTGCTATAACATTGTTGTCCAACAGTCCACCTTGTTTCAACTCAGAAGTGATAGCAACGAGGGGTATGCTGTTAACACCACCTTTTATATCTGAAGCTTTGCTGTCTAGGAATGCTTGCTCTTCAATAGCACCGTATGCTAGTTGTGCGTCTCGATCAGCTGTGCGGAACCTCTCGTTGCCTAGGTATGCCCTAGCACCTCTACCATTGAAAGATATACGCCCATTAAATACTTCGGTAGCTACACCACCTATAAAGTTGGTGGGGTATGATGCTGGGTTCCAGATGACTTGGGCATACTTACCAGTCGCGGTGGCACCTGCTGCCATCCTAGCAACGACCTCGATCCCTGTTAGTCCTTTTTCCTTAGATGGTTCAAAAGCTGCGTCAATAGGTTCACCTATGAATGGACTCACCCACGTATCTTTGAGACCAGAGAACTTTGCAGATGTCCGTTCCACCGTTATGGTTTTCTCTTTGCCATCTTTGTCAACTGTCCGGACTTGCACATTCTCAGCCCCTAGCCGGTGTGTGTGGCCAAGTTCAATGTTCTTTTTGCCTGATGAAAGGCCGTTCTCACGTAGGCTCTGCGCCATCTGTAGCTGTGAGTTGTGGTTTATCACGATGCCAGCTACTTTCTTACCTGTCTCACGGATGTTGATTGCTGGGTTAGTAACTTCCCCCAACAAGTCTAGCATCGCCTGTGATAGATCCTGACGCTTGATGAAACTTGTCACACTGATCCGACCCCCGTGAGACTTACCTGTGTAGAAGTCTTGAGCCTTACCATCTGATAGCAGCTCCCTGATTTCATTATCTACCTCTTTAGGTGTCAGTTTAGGGTATTCCGCTCTTATCTCATCATACGCAGCTGAGTAAATATCAGGTTTGTTTTCCTTAACGTGGTTGTAGCTCCACCCCTCTTTAGCATCATACACTTTAAACTGGCGGAAAATATATGAGCCCATGCGATTCCCTACGGCCTCGACCACCTTATCAGCTAGTGCACCAGTGTCGATAGCGGCTTGGGCGTAGAAGTCGATGCTCTCGCGAGCCACTACTACATTCTTGCGGATCGACTTAGGGAGTGCTTTGAGTGCTTTGTCGTCACCACGTATGGCTTTATATGCATTTTTCTGAAGACGTGCAGCCGTCTCAACCATCTGGATTGAAGGTGCTTTGTTAGCTTCTGTTTTGAGTGCTTTGTCTACTAGCACGGCAGCATCATTGAACTGTGTTTCTACACCCTTCAATTTGTTTTGTTCCTTAGCATGGATCTTGTCGAGTGAGTTAGATGGGAATACACGCTGTAGCGCAACCGACTGCACTCCATAACGTGCTCTGGCAAGTATTGGTGCTTTATTGTCTCCTACTGCGGGTCTAGCCGGAAGCCCTTCTTTCCAATCCAGTTTAGTCCCTGACTTCCCGAGTTTAGGTAGCTGCAGGAAAGTGCCTAAGCCAGAGTTTGCAGTAGTGTCACCCAACACTTCATCAGCTGTTAAGTCTGGGTGGTTGGCTTTGACTGTTGTAGCAGGCGTGTCGTCCAACCCCGCTGGCGCACGTTCAAAACCATTTGGTGTGCCATCCAGACCAGCTGGTGCAGGTTCAAAAACCGCCACTGGTCTTCTCTTAACTCTCTTACCGGCAACACCGTGGAGCTGTGTTGACTTCTCAGATTTTATGAAGTCTGGGTTCAAAATATACGATGTCCCATCACTGCTGGTTTCAAAAGATTCTGGCACCCGAACCGCTGCAACATCATTGTCAACCATCCAGTCTTGGAGTGCTTGAGACTTTTCATGGGCGTAGACATTCTGCCCACTACCTTTGTTCCAAGGAGTCCATTTTCGCTCACTCTGGAGCACTTCAACAAGGCTGACAGGGAAATCAGATTTGTTGCCACTTGTTAAGTCTAGCACCTCCCCCTCAGCTTTGATGTCAATTATACGGTTCCTAGGTGATGACAATGAGAAAGTAGCATCACCACCAAACTCTGCGTATTCTGCCAACATCTCTTTGATTGTTACTTGTTTGGATTCACCATCATTAAAAAGAATAGCCCCGCCGTCTAATGCATCTTGGAGCTCCCCAAGCAGTTCAGAAGCACCTTCAGCATCCGGCGTGGAGAAATCATTATCATCCGGTTCAAAGAACAAGGAGTTGGTATCTATTTTATCTGGCTTTACCGCACCTCTTGCACCTCTCAGATCACCGGACGCATAGACATGTATGTTCTTACCGCCTCTGCGGTCGCGATTGTTAGACTCCAACTGGTCGAAAATACGGTTAGAACCGTGGTAGAGGGGTGTGCCTTTCAAATCAGACACTATACCTTGACCATCTTCAGTGGCAAAAACTTCAGATCGTTTCTTCTTGGCGGCACCAGCTTCAAACTTAGCACCAATGTCGGGGTCAAGGTTGCGTGCTGCTTCAGCTGCCTCCTCGACTGTGCGTGCTACTGCAGAGCCACCTTTTCCATCTGTGATAGAAAAACCACCGTCGGGTGTGGGTGCTACATTCACGCCGGAGTCAACATCCGAGAACTTAACGTCTATGTTTACCAAGTCTGACTCCACAGTCTGGTCTGTGAACACATTGCTGTTTGCTTGAACGAAGTCTGCGGCAAAAGGTAGCTCCATCTCTTTGACAGCTTGTATCTGCTTCTCATCAAATCCATACGCCCCTAGCACAGCTTCATCTCGCAAGATGTTTTCCATCGTCTTTTGGTCAAGCTTCTCCATAGCTACTCTACCACCTAGTCCTAGGAGGACTAAAGGTGCTACTGCTAGTGTGGTCTGGGGTATACGTTGGAAGGTATTTTTGACCTCTTTAGTTAGCTCGAAACTTTCTATGTCTGCACCCAACGCCTCGAAAACCTCGACGGTTGCAGAGAATGTTAGGTCTTGTGCTGACTCTTGCAACACTTCTGTGCCGAGACGTTTAGCCAACTCTTTCATGATAGCACCGTTGTTGGGGAACTTCTTGGTGGCTGTAGCAAGCTGCCCTCTGCCCAATGCTGTGTGGGTGAGAGCTGCAAAATATGAGGCGTTTTGATATTTTTTCCACTGTGATGGGTCACGTTCACGACGAACTCTCGCCATGTTCTCTTCATACTTGGAAGCTGTAACCAAAGCCATACCGCCGAAACCAGTGGCCAATGCTGCCATCTCGGGTAGTGATCGGGTTAAACCAAACACTACTTCATTCACAAAAACATTATCACTATCAACACTCGCCACCACTTCGCGCCAGTCTTCCAGCTGTGTAGCATAGATGGTCTCACGCTGTTTTATCTCAAAACTTTTTAGTGCTCTGTTTTTATCTGATTGAGATGTTAGAACTTTTATACTTTCGTTTGGATGGCTACGGCTTATCTGACTGTTCAAAAATTTCTCAGATCCTTCTGGGGTGTTCACATTGGTCGGTTTTGTCAACGTGTCAAACAACGACCTGTGGCCTGATTTTCTTGGTGCGAAGCTAAAACCTTTTGAATTGCCTTCAGCATCAAACCGCTCAACGATAAACTCATCTGGGTCTTTGCCGTTAGCAGCAGACTCAGCTTTACGGAGTTGGACTTTAGACTCTGGCTGCGTAATTAAAGAGCGTTTAGCTTTCCCAACCGTATTGGACACCCCTCGTGTCAAGTTCTTAGCCCAACGTGACATGAAGCTGTCCACATCTTGGCCATGTGCTTCAGCAGTCTGTGCCATCATTGCCACCGCTTTACGGAAATCTTCGGGCTCTAGTTTGGCTAGCTCTGTGAGTGCTTCTGCCTCACTGGCAAGTGGCGCATCCACCTCGTCGTCAAACTTAGTAGGCAGGCCGTTTAGAGCTGATATTGTGTTGAAAACTTTCTTAACTGTAGGTGTGACAGACGCAAAGTCCTTCTGCATCTGTTCACGTTTCAATGTGCGAATACGGCGCAAGTCTGTGCGTTCTGTGTCAGTAAGGTCATTGTGCATCTCTGCCAACTTCTTCTCAAAAGTGTCTACGTTGTCAGTGAGTGACAGGAAACCATCGCGTGCAGCGTGGTTGGCAGAAGTAGCAATTTCTTTACGCCTGTCGATCTGGTTGATCTTGTCAAGCCCCCACCGTGAGTATGCCCCCAGTGTTGGTTCGCTTGACTCTTCATCTGCCCCAAGCCTTTTACGCATGTGTGGTTCTGCAGCACCAGAGTCAATCTGGTCTTCAGTGTATCCAGACTTCTTTAGCAGCTCGCGTAGGATGTAGTCATCACGGTATGCAGCTTTATCACGTAGTAGGGATTGGGTGCGAGCATAGTTCTCTGTGTCACCGTTTTCTTCAAGGTATGAGTTAAACGTCTCATCATCCAGCTGTGTGAGGCGTTCAGCCTCGCGTGCTATCTGCTCTTCAGACAACTGTGCATCAACATGTCTAGCTTCAGCCTCATAATCAAACAACCTCTCACCTCTAGCATCTTTGTATGATTTATATCTTTCAAGGTTAGCTATCAACTTGGGTTGGTTGACAGCAATAGTCCGGTCGATCTCAGGGTCTTCACCTTGCATAGTAGCACCCTCCTCAAGCTTGCCAAGGATGGCGAGCCCTTGTCGGTCTGCTGTGATGTGGTCTACGTTCGGGTTAAATTCTGTGTTGAAAGGGTCAAAGTCGTTCATGTCTTATTGGCTTGCTAGTAGTTCTGCTTCTTTCTGCCACCTTGTTGAGAGTGACTTTCTGAATTGGGGTCTGGCTCCGAAGTTCTTGTCTTCGTGCTTCTCCCTAACTGCCACCCATTTTTCACTAAAGCCAGTCTCTTTGCTAGCTTTTTCTAACGCTTTCACCAGACTAGCACCTTTCAACTTGGTGCCAGTTACTTCTTGGAAAATACGCCTAGACCCAGCACCACCTCTGTGATGGTGAACCCCCACAAGGATCTCTTGGATAGTGGGGTTGTTGGATCTAAAACCATCTTTGGCAGCATTGGTGGATAGTATGTTCCACGCTTGGTTACGTGCTGCGTGCTCACCATCTTTCTCCAAAGTCGCCATGACCTTCTTATAGTTAGCTCCATCGGCTTTCTCATTCATGCCAAAGAACTCTGGAACCTGCCCGAACTTATCACCTGCACCTGTGACCTCTTTGCCACCTTCTAAGGCAAATGTGAAAGCACCAGCGTTGTTAGCATCTATGGCACCCTTAGCTGGTAGCACGCTGCCCCCGCCAAGCCATTTTTGTGCAGTAGTAAATGCTGCTGCCTCGGGTGGGATCAAACCATCCCTGTAGCTTTTCTCGGCTTTAGCACGTTCTCGGTCAACACGTTTCTGTATGTCGTCAGTGTTTTGGTAGATGAACTGTCGTATGTCTGAAATGCTAGGAGGTGTATCGCTTGAGTTTATGAGGTTGTTCACCTCATCTTCAATAGCGGATCTTAGCACAAAACCATCTTCGTCTAGTTGTGCTTTGATCTCAGCTTTACGAACGTCACCGAAATTTTCACCTCGGTCGGCGAAGTCGATACTTATCTGACCAGAGACGACCTCACGAATGAGTGATCTAGCTTTGGATTGAAGGGGTTTGAGCTTGGCGAAACGCTCTTTCTGCGCCTTAGCATCCTGAGCCTTGTCGGAGAACAGGCTTGGTCTAAGGTTGTGTAAGTCTGATCTGAACACACCAGTGCCTTTACGGTTGCCAAAGGCATTGACATCCCCTTGGATATTCAACCATTCGCTTTCATACTCTGCAGCTGTTATCTCACCACGTTCAAAACTGCTGGTGTTGTTGTCGATGGCATCTTGGATTCTGTAGTGGTCAGCGCGTGATATAGGTTGGTTGGTCTTATAGTTCTCTATAATCCCCAGTGCTTTCTCTTTGTTGATCCGTGGGTCTTCTGCTAGGAGCGACCGTAGTTCATCTTCATCTTGGATAAGCCCAGCGTCCTGAAGGTCTCTGATACCAGACAGTGCTTCGTTCTCCTGCAATTTCAACTCGCGTGTTGTGCGCTCCTGCTCTTCAAATAGCTGCTTCTCTGACAAACCAAAATGGTTGGAGTCTAGCAACTTCTGGTGCCCAGTTACATCACCTTTACGTGAAAATTCAATCTCATCGTTCTGTCTCAACAAACCGATTGTCCGGATGGTATCATCTGCGAAATCATCACCGAGGAGGTCTCGGTTAGCTTCCACAAGTGCATCGTTGGCATCGTGGTTTCCAGTCGCGCTGTTGTGTCTGAAGCCACGGTCAAAACTATCTTTAGCTAGTCTCTGGTTTTGTTTTAATGCTGCTCCCGATATGTTTAGCACACTGGTCTTAGAGAAGTCTTCAAAAGTCTTCGTGAGTGCGTTACGCACATCGGGTGGTGTCTCTGAACTATCAAGTTCTAAACCCTTCTGCAGCTCTACAAGTCGTTTACCCCAACGGTCATGCCACTCTTGCGGGGGTATGTTGTCACGCTGCAAACTCTGTTGAAACTCTGTTTGTGAGTCTTGGATGAACCGAGTCTTGTCTGCTATGTCAGTGCGGTTTTTTAGATCCTGCGCTTCTTCAAAGTTCTTTTGGACTATGTTGGCACCTTGACCAATAACCCCTAGCACGCTGTTCACCCCTGCAGCGGTGCTAGCGAAAGCACCTTGTGGTAGTTGAACGCCACTCTGTCTGGCTCTTGTTAAAGTTCTCTGTTGGACTCTTGGCATGTATTAAGTTTATTTAGTTGTTAAATATCCCAAATGGGTTGGCACCTTTGCCAGTAGCATTGAAGTTCTTCTTGGCTGCTCCAAACACATCTGATGCCCCTTCAGCCACAGTTGAAAACACATTAGCACCAAATTCTGCATCCCTCACAGAGTTCTGCACTTGGTTGGTAAACCCAATGGCCTCACTCTGGTTACGGGTGTCACCAATGGCGTCTAACCCTTGGCTGATCTGTTCATTTACTTGTTCATCAAGTCTTGTCTCAATGTCCCCGAAGATAGCTAGCTGCGTCCCATTGGTAGTATTAAAACCTCCAGCTGCTTGTGTCACCCGTAGCTGTGCTAACTGCCTTACCTTGTTGGACTCTTGGCGTTTAACATTCTCACGAAGTGCCACACGTTGATTGGATTCTTGGCGTGCTAGGAGTGCTTGTTGATGCGCTGCCTGAGCGTTAGCTGATTGTTCTGCAGCATCTTTAGCTCGGCTTTGTGCTACCACACTTACTATCGTGCCTACTGCTGCTATTGCTACTGTTGCCATGCTATCTTGTTGTCTTAGATTGTATCCTCACGGCTAGAACTGTCATGGGGAGTGGTTGGGTTTGTCGTATTGATATACTTGATCTGCGAGCCCATGTCGAGTGCGGTGTTGATTGGTAGTCCAAAGATTGCAATGGTAGTGGGTCGCCAGATGTTATCCGTGGTTGGATCTGCTCAACTAATGACCACAGGACACCATCTTGGCTGGTCTCCCCACCAAGGGTATTGCGGAACCTTATGACCACTTCGGATATTGAACTTTTACTACCAATGGCACCGAAGTCCAATGGCATTGGTCTTATCACTGTATCATACCTCAACCCTACAACTGCATTTCTAGCATCGCGAGGCAGGGTGACAACGCCACCGTCTACAACCGCTTCACCTTGTGGCTCCCCGTCGATGAATAGCTGCACCTCCATACCATTGAGGTGATCCAAACCATCCATAGTTCTAAAAGGTTCATCCTGCACTTTCTCCACATAGCCATCTAGGAATCGGAGATTCGGGACATCGTTGTCCTCTTCTATGCGTAGCATGTCGGGGGTTAGGAACTCAATACATCTGCGGCCGTTGCGCTCTATGACAAAGTAGTGGTCATCATCTTCACCAGCTCCGGATGTTGTAGCCACACTTTCAAATGCACCATTGGTCTTCCAACGTGACCACCCTACTACATTTTGAGACCTTTCATACGTCAATATTGACACCTCACCACCATTTATCATGAACAACGATGAATCTGGCAGCTGACCAGCCACCATTTGTGTGACACCTTCTCGGGTGACATGGGTAGCGAGCTGTGTCAAATCTGATGCTAGGTATCCACCATACTCGACTGAGCCACCTGTCAACTCTTGGATCTTCCGACCTTTGTATTGCAGGAAGAGCACATTGTTCTGCAGTTGTATCCCTTGGAAACCAGCTTGTGCGCCAATCTCCATCTGTCGGAGTATGTTGTTATTCTCTGGTGTGAGGGAGCTTCCATCTGGTGCTGATATAGCCCATACGCCTAGCGTGGTGCCTACTAGCAATGATAGGTGTGATGACAACCAAGTGACAGACTCATACCCCTCAGCATCGGTCTCAAAGCTCATAGCACCGGTTGCCAGTGTGCTACGGGTGAAGTCGAAGGGTGCTTGTGTTTTCGATAGCCATATTGTTTGGGGGCGGCTTTGAGTTCCACCAAAACAGAGACGGCTTTGGTAGAAAGTAACACCTGCTGGATAACCATTACGGGGTGAGAAAGCCTCTTCAAACCAGATTGTGCTAGGTTGTGTTGACTCGAAAGGTCGTTCGATAGTAGTCCCCACTGAGGTAGGTGATATGTAGCTTGTGACCAATGCTACGCCTGACGATTGATAGCTGTTAACCGTGAACAGTGTTCTGTCTGCACTGCCAGAATAGCTAACTGTTTGAACACGTATAAGTGCGGGTTGGTTCTCGGTCTCTGTCACAAGTTCATTTCTGTCGTTGTTCGATATGATAACTTTGATGGTGTCCCAAGTGGTGCCATTGTTGTATGACCTCTGCACCCTGACCTCTCCGTCCCAAGTCCCAAACGTCTCAAATGTCCACCCACTTTGGACTGTTGTGGCAGGGACTAGCAGCTGACCAACTCTAGCTGTGCTGTTGGTGTATTCCGTGGTTACTTCCCCCACAGTGTGTTCGATTCGGATACGGTCTCCAACCCACGATGGTTCAAACACATTGGTGCTAGCAACAATGGTAGCATTACCGCTGGTGCGGTTGGATGTTAAGATTACCTCTTCAATAGTTGGGTGTGGTTCCCACACACGTTCAGACCACGGTATCTCACTAACGCCCCATGTGCCATCGTTGAAACGGATGATGTTGTGGACTGGAACATTTGGGTGGGTAACGATGATGCGGTCAATCCGCTGTGCGAATTGCAGTTGGAAGATTTGGTCTTCACTCCAAGGGGTGTCATATTCTGTTGAATCCACCTCGCCACCTCTCAGAACCCTCATGCGGAAGTGTGATAGCTCTATGACGTAGCCTTGTAGTTCTGAGAACCGAAACCCTTGAACACGGGTTTTACGGTCGGGTAGCATTGCTTGAGACACAAACTTCATGCCGGCGCGTCTTGAGACACCCCCAGCACGTAGCACCCTAGCATTCTCTAGGATCTCACAACCTGTGTTGAACTTGCTGAGGTCAATGCGACCGGCTATCTCATCAGAGAGCTCGCCTGCGTTGAGTGCTATTTTTGATGTGGAAGGCATTAGAAGCTGAAGTCTGTGTTGTCGGACTGCCCATAGTTGGTTGAGTATCTAGCTTGCAAGCTTTTGGATTGTGCTAGTCTAGTCTCATGGTTTGAGTTTTCCCCTGAGCCATCTTGGATGGCATCATAGAACTGTGCATTGGGTAGGTCGATAGTTTCGTAGATACGTTTCTGCTTGGCATTCTCATCTGGGTTGTCAGCTATTGCTCCGGCTAGGTAGGATGCTAGCAAGCGTGCTACTGCTGCGCGAAAATGTGGTGTCCATTCTGACGGGTTTTCCACATCGCGGATATACCCAACCGCTACACCAGAGTAGTTAGTCCACAGTTGCCTGCCCACGATCTTGAACTGGTCAATTTTCTGGGATGCAAAGCTTGACTGCCCAGCGATGCTAAACTGACTGGCTGCAGCAGTGTTAGTTGGTTGGGGGTTGCTAGGGTCAATAACTCGCTCTGCTGGGTAGACCTCCATCAGTCTCATCAAGTCATTGGGTAGTTGGTGTGAATAGGCAAACCCAACTGTGATAGAATCTAGTCGCCGTGAGAGCAGTGCTACATGTTTGGCGAAAGTCCAGCGTTGTGCAGCCATGACTTCTTGCCGCGCTGTCGGGTAAAACTCGGCACAATACCGGACAACTGCGTCAGAAATTGCTGCGTCATCGTCTAGTCGGGTGATACGTCGATCCCCGATATGTGCTAGTGCTTGGTTGCAAATGTCAATGGGGCTGCTCATGATGTTGTTCTAATATAAAAATAAAGGGCAGGGAAGGAAAAACCTTCCCCACCCTTTGTGAAGACATAACCAAATGCCAGATTTAGTTGCTGTTAACCAGTGTGAAGCTGAAGTATGCTGTTGCACCGGCGTTGAGTGCGCCTGTCAATGTTAGCATGATAGCCTCACGTTTATCAGATTTAAAGCTGCCAACTGTCGAATCAACCGCCGCAGTGCCAGTTGTGTCGAGAGGTGTGGCACCGCTGATAGCAGTTGGATTACCTTCAACACCAATGGATGCTGGGTCAGCACCGAGCGCACCGTCAGTTGTAAGTGTGCTTTGGCTTGGGATAACAGACATGCCAGAAGGGAGATACCCTAAGAGGATGGTGTCACCAGCTGCGGTGCCTGTAGGGGCTACCAGTTTGGTTTGGAGGAAAGCACTTTTACCGCTGATGAGTTCAGCTGTGCCGATTAGAGCTGCTGCATTTTCAGAAGCTTTGCTTTGTTTTGTGTAAGTTTCGGATTCAAATTGAGCCATGATATTTGTTTTCTATAGATTTAAAAAGGTTGAAGGTAGCACCCCGAGAGATGCTACCTTAAAGAGTTAAACAGATACGTCTGCGAGGATGTTGACAACGCCTTTCTTCTGCTCACGAACTGCACCAGCGCGGAACTTAAAGCGGATGTTGTCTGCACCGTTGGCTGGGTTGTTCCAGACGCGAGTGTTTGCTTGCTTCCAGTCGCCGTAGCACACCTTAGATTTCAACCACATTGGGCATGATTGAATGTTGTTTGCTGTCTTGTGGCGTGCGAAGCGTGTTGAAACAAGGAACTTAACACCGAGGAAGTTCTCGATGATACCTTTGTCAAACGGCTTACCACCAGCGAACTGACGGAAGTCTGAGCTAGTTACAACTGTGTCCTCCCAGAGAGCGAACAGTGCTTTAGGTGTTACACCCATGCAGAGCATTTCGTCTTCGTCGGTGCCTTGACCCCATGCATCGTTATCCATGAATACACGGATACCTTCAAGGATCTTAGCGCGTGACAGGTTGGTGTTACCGTTGCCACCGTGGTTGACCGCAACGATTTGATCGCCGTCAAGGATCTCAGTCCCCATTGCTTCATTAGCACCAGTGCCAATGGTGGCGGTGCCGAGGATAGCATCGAAGATGATGTCTTCCATCTGGCGTTCACCAGCTTGCATTAGGCGCATTGCGGATTCTGGCATCGGCACTCCGATACGGTTGAGCTTCCACTCATCGTCCTCATCGAAGTGAACGGTGCGTTCAAAGTTTTTAGGGAAGATGAATACACGATCTGTTGGGAGCTCAACGGCTGCCTTCTCTTCAAATCGAGCTGTCTTCTCCTCTAGGTCAAGGTCGCCATACTGTTCAATAGTGGCGTATCGTCCGGCGCAGTCCGGCTTGTATTTAACGTAATCCTTTAGGATGTTAATCTTCTTGGAGATGCGTGCATTCCAAACTTGCCCATACGAGATTTGGGCGTGTTCATGTGGTGTCATTTTATGTAAAAATAATTAGGTTTAAAAAGAGGGTAGTCTTTTTGTCCCGATTATCCTTTATCGCTTGCTGGTTCCTAACGGTTTTCCAACTCACTTCAAGGGTCGATTCAAGAAACTGAGGAGGTCTTAGCAGTTAAAAGGTCAGCAAGGATTGTCTTACACTTCTATGACTGGCACGAAGCTAGCACGGCATGTGTTGATATGTCAACATAAAAAAACCCCCTCGACACTGTGCAGGTGTCGAAGGGGTTTTGCCTATGAGTTCTAACCAATAAAACAAAGAACGAAAAACGATGTGTCGAAACACTGCATAATTCCGTGCGGGTTTGTTTTACCAGTTACATGTGTGGAGTCAAGAACTATTGGCCAGATTCGGAGATATATCTGGCGTGGGTTGCTACGGCATCTTCATGCTGTGGGTGTGATGTGTCGTAGAACGCATTGTATAGTGGGTTGTTACTATCGCTAACAATGTCGTTGGCCATTGATAGTTTACTACCGTTGGTTATCTCGACACCACCTAGTGACGCACCTTTCAATGTCCCTTCGCTTAGTGAATCCTTCAACTTGGCGAGTGATAACACCATCTCTGGTGTGCTTACTAGGTCTTCAGCTGTGAGGGGTAAGCCCAATGTCTCAGCAGCAAATTTAGCATTTGCCATTGTGAGTTCAAAGTTCTGTTCGCCGACAGCCTCGATGATAGTGTTCTTAGCATCACCAATACGTGTGAACTGCTCATTCTTACCAGCTTCGACTTCCATCGCTGCTCGTTGAACATCAAATGCTAGGAAGTCTGCTAGGATCTCAGGTGTGTAGCCTTTCTCCATCGCGTATTCAATGCCTTTGTCTAGGACAGCATCTTCGATGTGGATACCTTCTGGCATCTCAGGGAGTTTAAGCTCCGCTTTGTATGATGCTAGGTCAGCCGGTAGTTCGGCTGCTGCTGGTGCTCCGGATTCCTCTAGGCGTTTGGTGAGGTCTGCCTTCTCTTGGTTAAGTTGGGTTATGGTGCGTTGACCCTCTTTAGCAGACTTGAACACGTCTTGGAGGTTCTTGTAGTTAGCACCTTCAGCATGTTCACCTACACGCTCTTGGTAGCCTTCAGCAAATGATAGGTCGTCGCCAATCAGTGGTGGCAGGTCTGCTGGCGGTGGATCTGCTGGTGGTGCGCCTCCACCCCCACCATCTGGTGCGTCAGGGTCTAGTGGTGCTCGGAGAAGATTCAAACGATATAGTAGTCTTTTATGCATGGTATTTGGTTATGTGTTTGTGTTTCTACTTACCTTTTGTAGCTAGGTAAGAAAGGTCTTTAAGTCTTGTTTTGTAGACTTGTAGGAACTGCGCTTCAGTGTATCCACCTTTACGAGCCCATTGAATGAAAGCTGGTGTCATATCACCGAGGTGTGGGTCTTGCACTGGCGAACCTTCTACATTGGTTGGGATACCTTTGTAGCGATCTGGTGTTCGGTTGTCTTTGATGCCAGCGGCTTCATTGCGTAGCTTGCGAATCTCTGCTTCGAGGCTGGCGATGTGTTTGTTAAGTTTAGCGATTTTGGTTTCTAGCACCTTCTCACCAGCCGTTGCTTCCGGTTCTGCAGGTGCCTGCTTCTTAACAGGGTCGACAGGTGCTTCCGGTTCTGCAGGCTCTTCTGGTTCTGCAGGTGCTTCCGGTTCTGCAGGCTCTTCTGGTTCAGCCCCACGCATGATCTCAGCGACAACTCGCCCAATCGGGGCTGCGTAGTTGGAGTTGCCATCTAAGATAGTAACTTCCTCTGTGGTTGGGTCTAGTGTTGCCACATGTTCATCATTGCGAATGATGTGGTAAACTTCGTCTTCTTTCTTATGTGTGTATTTAGTAGCCATAATTTTAAATTTTGGTGATCCATGTGATGACCTCTTTGATCGTGTCTCTACGCATGGCTGCTAGAGTGGCGGCTTGGGTGTCCATGCTAGCTAGTTCGTCCAAGTTGAAACTTGGCTCATCGAAGTTCCATGCTTCTTTGAGAGCTTCTTGTGCATCTGCTCGCACCACCTCGTTGTCTGAGAACAACGTCTTAACTCTGCGGCGTAGGTCTGCATCAGCTGCGGCACGAGCTACATCTATAACTCGTTTTTGTTCGTATAGGTCTGTCATTATATTACTCCTTCTTCACCTTCACCTTGACCCAGTTGGTCTGATATTTGCTGCTGCACCTCTGGTGCGAACTTAGACGCTGAGTCAGCTGCCTGTGCTAGCTGTTGTTGCTGCTGCTGCTGTGCCTGTGCTTCGAGGCGTGCTTGTGCTAGCTGTAGCACCTCCTCTTCTGGTCTGAGGATTGGTGCTTGCATGCCGTAAGTTCTAGCTGCCTCACGTATATGCGCTGCTAGATCAACCTCATCAAGAACAGTTGGGTCAACTGCTGCAACCTGCTGAAGTCGTAAGAAGAATTGATCTTTATACTCCATACGTTTGCGGCGCAGTGTTTGTGACAGTGAGGTCTGAAGTGTGGACTGTGGGTCAGGTATGTCGTAAAAACCGTTGGACTCTTTGAGCAGTTGCTTCGGTGGGTCAGGCAATAGTCCAGCACGCATTGTTATGCCGAACAGTCGTCTCGATAGCATTGGGTTTATGTCAGCTTCATACCTAGCATGGACACCTACGAATAGCATCTCCGACTGATCTCGGATGCCATTGAACTCTTGGGCAGTCATCTCCTTTTGGATGTCTGCGAATGGCTGCCAAATGGCGTTGAAGAACAGTTTTCGTATTTGATCCTGTTTATCTTTGATGCGATCTTTCCCCAGTGGGTAGTCTCCACCAGTTGCCCATTCACGGACTCCACCACCTGCAGTGCTAAGTGCTCCAGCTCTGGTGAGTGTCTTTTGACCCGGGCGCATATCCACCTCCCCGACCATGCCGGCTTCTGCTAGGATACGTGGGTTTATCTTGATGTCTAGTAGTAGGTCAAGTGACTCTTGGAGGTAGTTCACCTGTGCTACAGCTGGCATCGCCTTACGTGCAGGGGATACACCCCAGATGATACCATCAGCACCGTGTTGGAAGCGTGACACCATTGTGTTGAACTCATGCATGCCAGTTTCCATGATGAGGTTTTCGTCCTCTTCACAGATGTAGAACTCAGCGTATGCGAAGTTCACGTTGTCCACTTTACGGGGGTCTCTGTCTTCACGGGGTTTGACTACGTGCCAAATTTTGAATTTCTCTGAGTGCTTCTTCTTGTGGTTGGCTGCTGCCTTCTGCACTTTAGCACCGAAGTTACCGTCTGGAAACTCAGTCTCTAACTGTGCAGCTGTGGCCATGAAGTGACGGCGCAGTGTGTCTGGCTCGCCTTGTAGGTTCTCTTGGAAGGTATATGTCCCTACAGGTGAGTGTTTGAAATAGAATGGTGAGTCAGGGTTGCCAGTCTCGTAGCACATCATCATGCCTGTGCCTACAGTAGCACGCTCCAAGTTCACCGGTTGGTTGGCCATTTGGAAGTTGGATTGGTTCAGCAACTGCATGATGATGGTGGAGCACTCTGAATACCACTCAACCACCTCGTCGTCCTTTTGGAACTCATAGGGTGGTGCGTATCTTAGCCAATCTTCACCAGATGGTGTGAGTTGTGCTGTCATCATGTTGGACAGACCTTCAGCTGCTTCGATGACAGTTGTGTCATGGATGTTAGCATAGCTGCGGGATGGCACAGGAGTGTCCGACCGTGTGATGTATGCATCGCGTGGAGTGGTTACTTCTTTGATGGATTGCCACCATGAGTCCATCGGTGATCGGGCAGCTTCCTCTTGGCGGCACACCTCAAGCTCTTGTCTTACATTTACTGGCATGTTATCCTACTGTTTGGTTGTTTCCACCAACTGCGCTGTTACCTCGTTGTGACGAAATGTTACGGAAGTTGCTAAAGAAACCACCAGCTCTGCGGTTCTGCACCTCTTGCTGTTTCTTAGCTTGTTCACTGGGTGACGTTGCTATCGTAGCTGGGTCAGGTGTTTTAGCTGCTGCCGGTGCCGGTGGTTTTTGTGAGCCCATTGTATTTGTCCTTTATGGTGTTAAACTTGTGCTTCCGGAGTCTGGCATTACCTTTGTTCCTGTGCCACGATACAAACTCAAGTTCATACGGTGCTAGGTCGAAAAAGTGTGCAGGGTCTCCGCTTGCGTAAAGTATATGCCATGTGTCGTGCTCATGTGTCAAGCTGGATTGTGAAAGTGGGTGCTCAGGGTCTATATCATTGAATGCTAGCAAGTCCTCCTCTGGTATCGCCGAGTTGACTGGTCGTGCTAGTAGCACCCCTTGCTCGGATGAATGTAACACACCTAACCGTGCTGACATTTCTATGAAAGTCCACGTCCAGTTTGCAGCACCTGTATCCGTCATGTGTAGCAGGAAGTTCTGAAAATGCCCTGCGTCCATCTCGATGATGCGTTCCTCCGGCATTAGTTCCTCGCCCCCCATCTACGTGAGCCGGCCATACGAGTTGATGACGATGATCCTACCCCCATGCTATCATCGAAGTCACTGCCTGTGCTACGTGTTATCGTTCGTGATATTAACCCTCGTTGCCAAGCCTCACAGAATGTTCTAAGGGAGTCACAGCCGTGGGAGTAGTCATCGTGAACGGGTTCCATGCTCATCATCACACCATTAGCATTCTGTGCTTGGTGGTAGTTGTCTATACATTGCATAAGTGATGGGAACTTCTTACTGCCTCGGGAGTGGATCTTGTTCACTGCGTCCTTGTTGAACCACATGTATTCAAACGTATCCTTGACGTAGTTGATGCCAGTCCAGACTGAGGGGATCTTAGGCACATGCTGCACGTTGTTGAATCCCATCTCATGATACACATCGACCAGTGTCTTACCGGTCTCAACTGACTTCCTACCACCATCGTGGGGCAGTAAGATGCGTAAGTCCTGCACACTGTTGTCCATCATCCACACCTTCAACCAATCACCATAGTGGCGTGCTGTCTCTCGGTGGCTGACATAATACCCTACGATGCGTATCTCCTTACCCACCACCTGTATCAGCGATATAGGCATAGCATCATTGCGCCCAATGTCGAAGCTAGCAAACACTGGGATACCTTTCTCGATGGGGAACCGTGTGACACGCTTCTCCGCCAATGCGCGTGCTACCTCCATCTCATAGATGACACCATCCATCGGTGACTTGAAGCACTCCTCCAACGTGGATGGATACTCACCGAACCTGTTGTTACGCAGAGGGAAAGCTTCATCCTGATACCACCGCTTCTGGCCAATGGTTAGTTTGATACCGTTGACGTGCTCCAACTCTTGGAAGTAGTCTTCACACTGTGGCAATATCTTCAGATTCGAGTCAAGCGAGTAGAACGGGTCAGTATGCCAAGGGAAAAACATGTGTCTCCACGATCGAGGGTTTTTCTCCTCCTCTGGCGTTGACAGGGACTGATCCATGTAGTCCCACAGATGACCATTCTTGCCCCCTTTCCAAGTAGTCTCGACGATAATCTGTCCCTTTCGAGCTGCTTGAATAGCACCGGTCTGGATCTCCTCGGATCGTTTTGGATCTTCGCACTGAACCCATCCCCACTCTGAGACATGGAGAAAGTTACAGTTACCACCACGGTAGCCAGTGGAAGCATAAATGTTTGAAGCGGCGTCATCACCGACTTGGAAAGCGAGTCTATCGTCATTGTTCTTTAGGGTTTTTATGTCCTCCCGCATGAAGTCGGGGAGTCTGTCGTGAGAGGTTTTGATGATGTTCTCCAACTTCTTAGAGGCATCAGCTTGGTTACGGTCAACAATACCAGCTTCGTAACCAGCGTTCTCCACGGCTTGGTCGTATGCTAGGATGTCGATGGCCGTGGACATCCCGCGCCGGCGTGCTTTAGGGATGATGATCTTTTTGTGTCCTTCTTCGATCACAGCTTTGAACACAGCCATCTGTTCAACAAAAGGTCGGAACTGGATGATAGCTCCAGTGTCCTCCGACTTCATGTGGTAGAGGTTGTTCAGTCGCCAGAGTGGATTTTTAAGTTTGGTTAGCAGCTCTTGGGTTTCTGCCTCTCTCTCTGCTCTTAGTTTTGCATTTGCTGACATTATCGTTTTTGGTTATGAGATTTCACCTTTTCATATTTTTTAGGTTTTGTCCAGCTTTGTGGGCTGAGGCGTTATGTCAGAAGTGCTAGCGATTCATTACGTGTAGTTTTCTGGTGATGTAATTTTGTGAGCAAAAGTGGTTTCTCGCGTAAGGCTGTTTTGTAGTTTTGGGGCGATGGGCGTTCCATATATATACACTATAAGTCCGTAGCGCATATAGGGTCACCCCCTGCGAAAGCTAGCACGTAAGGAATTTTCTGGTGAAATTAACGAATTTAACTTAATTACATATTTACCTTAAAAGCAGTCATCATCACTCACGTCATTATCAATGCTAGCACCGTCCATTTGGAGGGGCTTCACCTCCGTGCTAGCACCCTTGCTTTCAAGCTGCCTAAGTTGTGCAAGGGGCGAGAGTTCCACGGTGCCAGTGTGTGCGTGGTCAATGTGCAAGTTGTCACCATACACGCGCGGTAGTAGCTTTGCACCTATCCACTTAGCAGTGTCTACTATGAGCTTTTGCCTCTGAACCGCTGCATTGGCTAGCTTTGGATCATCGTGCAAAGGGGCGGCGGCTTCTAGCATGAGATTATCGACAAGGTTGCTAGCATAGAGACGCTTGCCATTAAGGTAAGCTTCTTTGACCTCAGTCTCATCCCCTAGCATTATATATTTCGCTAGCGTTGCTTTACTCACATTAAGGGCAAGGGCAATATCATCTTGCGAGACTCCACGCGCCGCCATGATAAAGACTTGATCTGTAAAATCCTTTGTTATTTTCATGCTAAAATCTGTAATCTCATGCGTGCTTGTGTGCAAGTCTGAAGTTTAACGACCAAACACCCGCCTTTTCAGTGTTCCACGTGTTCCACGCGTGCAAATGCTAGCATGAAATGAAACTAGCATCCTATGTGCAAATGCTAGCATGAAATGGCTCATGTCCACATGGTAACATGAAATTGACCATATCGGACAATTTAGGGCAGTAAGGGCATTAACATTTTTATACTGCCCCCCATTTTAGCCCTTATAGAATATAGGGATTTTCCATTTAGGGCATTAAGGGCAGTAAATCCTGAAATTCACTATATATACATATATTAAAAAACCCCTTATTATCCCTTTTTATCTCTCTTATATACAACTAGTAAACTAATGCCCTTAATGCCCTAAGTGTATCAAAGCCTTATTTTACAAAGGTTGAAACGGGGGGCACTAGCAGGGCATTAGGGGGCATTAGGGGGCATTAGCATGCCTTTTAACCGTTATTAGCATTATGTGTGAAGATATTAGCATGAAATGCTACCCCTTATACTGTAATGGATAGCACGTATTTATATGCTAGCATTTGAACACAAAATGAAAATAATGCTAAAATAATACTTGTAATAACCTGCGCAGTATGTTTAGTTGTTTCCATCGCCGCCGCAATGCGTGGCACTTTGACTAAACCAAACCAAACTAATATAATGAGAAAAATTACCGCACAAGCCATGCTTGCCTTCTACCGCCGTGAGAACTTCAATGGCTCCAATACTACTGTTTACATAAGTGAAAAAGGTGAATCCATCATGCGCTTGCATGGCAATGAGATTGCCCGCCTTGGAAAGCACTCGTGGACTAAAAAGAATGCCAAGCTAACCATCACCAATGCGGGGTGGTTCACCAATACTACGAAAGATAGGTTGAATGCCCTTGTAGGTGTCTCAATCTATCAGAAGGCGGGTGAATGGTATTTGAATGAACAGAAATGGGACGGCAAGACCATTGAAATTGCATACTAAGCACCCCTAACCAATAACATAAATTAAAATTATGAGCACAATATTTGAAACCATATTAGAGGAAAGACAAGGCAACTATTGCCACGCCGTAGAATGCGAAACCTTTTACGATTTTGAAACCGTAGTAGAATCCATAGTTGGCGAATTTCCAGACCATAGTAGGAAGGAAATTGAAGAATTTTTTGAGTCAATGAGTATCTACTACATTGGCGACGAAAACAACACGGAGGAGGAGAGACTTTATAGCTATGAACAGAGGAAAAATGTCTACGATGAATTGAAGCCAATATTTGATAGCACTATCGAGATTGCATACTAATCACCCCTAACCAATAACATAAATTAAAACTATGAGAACATTGCAACACACACTAGACAAAAACCTTAAAGGGTATTTAGGCGACCGCGCAACCAATGCCGACGAATTATCAGGAATTGAACTTAACGATTTAGCTCATGAGCAAGCCGATAATGATGAACGCGTCATTTATTACAGCAAGGCTCATGCACTCATTGCCAGCGTGTC
>JAMASZ010000281.1 GCA_023301585.1 Alphaproteobacteria bacterium
CGCGCATAACGCTTACCAATGTTTTGTTTAATGTCTAAATCAACCGGAAACTCTTCACGTAACTCCATGTAAAGTTTCTCTGCCACAACTGGGTGCTCACCCTTTGCCATTAATGGTAAAATCGCAGCTTTCTTAGGAGCCATCTTTGGTGTGAAATTCATGTACATGCCACTGGGGCGACTTTCATCGATTGTATACGCCTCACACAACAACGCCAATACACCGCGTGTTAAACCAGAAGCTGGCTCAATCACATGTGGAATATATTTTTCATTATCACGTTCAGGGTCAAGATATTCTAACTTAGTTTTTGAATGTTCTTGGTGTGCGCTTAAATCAAAATCACAACGATGTGCAATCCCTTCCAATTCACCAAAACCTGGATAGGTAAATGGGAAACGATATTCAATATCCGCTGTTCCTAAACCTTCTTTAGCGTAATGTGACAGCTCATCAGAGTCATGATCACGTATTTGTAAATTCTCGTCCGTTAAGCCAACTTCCTTCCAGAATTTTTGACGTTCTTCAAACCAGAAGTCACGCCATTTTTTTGCATCTTCTTGATGGCAAAACCATTCCAATTCCATTTGTTCAAACTCACGTGAACGGAAAATAAAGTTACGTGGGTTAACTTCGTTACGGAATGCCTTACCAACTTGTGCTATACCAAAAGGCATTTTCACACGACTGCTATCAAGAACGTTTTTATAATTCAAGAAAATCCCCTGCGCCGTTTCAGGACGCAAATAAACTTTATTATCATCTGATTTAATTGGTCCCGCATGAGAGTCGAACATCAAGTTAAATTCTTTAGGTTCCGTCAGCGTTCCTTTTTCTTTTGCATCTGGCGCTAAGATATTCTCAAAGTCACTTACTTCTAAATCAGTCAGTAAAATTTGTTCAAAGTCATCAATGCTTTTACCCTTAGCAACTTTTTTAAGACGCTTGACCAAAAACTCATCATCATCTTCTAGAACGGCAATCCACGGACCTTCACCCTCTTTTGGTTTCAACGCAATGATATGATCGGCTCTGTAGCGTTTCTTTGTCTCACGACAATCAACCATCGGGTCAGAGAAACCACCAACGTGACCAGATGCAACCCATGCCTTCGGGTTTTGAATGATTGAGCTATCAACACCAACAATTTGAACTGGATGACCATCTGGTCCCACAGGTGGTGTTGTCACCATACGGCGCCACCAAAAATCGCGTAAGTTGTTTTTAAGCTCTACGCCCAGTGGACCATAATCCCAAAAACCGTTAATCCCACCATAAATGTCTGATGCAGGAAAGATAAAGCCACGACGTTTACACAACGCTACGATATCTTTCATATCAATTGGGGCTTCGTCTTGGTTGGTTTCTTGTGGGGCTGTTTGCATGATATTCCTCTAAAATTAATACCTAAACAGGTATAAGGGATTCATCTGAAATCGCAAGCCTAGATACAGTTTAAGCCTCATATGCTCAATCAAGACTTGACAAATAGGTATTTTTTCCTATAATAGTTCTTGAAATCACCCAAATTCTATCTTTTTTCTTACCCTACAATGGAGGCTTATATGCTCTTAACCCTTGGACGCGGGCTTAATGCTCGTCAATCACTCACGCCTATTCAAATTATTGTTGATACGGCTCCTAAAACTATCGCGCTGTTTGGAGACTCTATCAGCGCTCAGAGTACGAATGTAAATGGAAACTTCACTACTCACGAAGCCTATGGCTACCCTATCGCGTTGAATTATTTAACAAATCAACGCTACAACTTTGAACATATAAATAACCAAGCGGTTGGTGGTGGCAACTCCTATACCTTAGATGCTCGTAAAGAAACTGATTTAGCATCAAGCCCAGCAGACATCATCTTCGTACAAGTCGGCACAAATGACGTTGATGCGGGTACCACAGCAGCGCAGATACAAACAAACCTAAGCTCTATCTATGATTACATCACAAACACTCTAGGGAAAACGATTGTAGCAACCACCGTTCTCCCACGGACAGGCATGACAGCAACACAAAAACAAACGATTCAGGACGTTAACGCTTGGATTATGGCGCAAGCTAATGCTGATATTATTCCAATTAATGCTTACGATGACTTTAACGATGGCAATGATGAGCCAAAGGCGGGCTATACCAATGATGGTTTGCACCCCTCTATCATTGGCTCCTTTTCTATCGCTAAATCTATCAATAACACCTTATCCCTTAAATACGGCTCTAACCCTGCCCTAGACCCTAACGCCACGGGTAATTTCTTAGCAAACTCCGATTTCAGCGGTACCGCAGGTATCATTAGCGCTAATTTCACAGGGCAAGCAGCCGATGGATGGAAATTCTATGGCTATTCAAATGGAACCCGTACAGCCAGCAAAAACCCCGATGGCTCGCAAAAGGTGACAACCACCATTGCTTCAGGAAACAGTACATCAGAATCGATCTACGTTGAGCTGGATGGGCATATAACCTCAGGTTACAGCACAGGAGACAGCGTTTACGGCGAAATTGACTTAGAGGTCATAAGCGGTCAAAACGTCCAATGGATTGGACTAGAAATACACGATAAAGGTACACAAACTCTTTATTACATAGGGCTAGACAAGCGTGACGCCACGACATACTACCCGTTAAGCGCAATGGGACGCGGTATTATCCGCACCCCCAAATTCACCGTACAGCCCTCTAATACCCAGCTAGAATACCGTCTACGTATTGAAATGAACGCCTCTTCAGCGCCAGCATCATTAGACCTAAACATACATGGCGCCTGCATGATGAAGGAATAATTACGTAAAAACTACAATCACCTTAAAAAAAACGTCTTTTTTATTGAAATAGCTTGATTTTTAACCTGTTTATAGGATACAACCCTATATCCATAAAAATAAAAGTAAATTACAGGTTTTCATATAATGACAAACACTAGCCAAATAGTACATGAATCAGAAACACAACGTCAGTTTATCCGTTTGCAGTTACCTGCACAGGCAGAAATTGCTGGTAAACGCTACAACATCAAAGATTTATCCTCTGGTGGTTTAGCCATTATTGATTTAGCAGACTTACCGAAAAAAGGTGATACATTAGACTTTAAATTAATCCTACCTTTTGCTGACTTCTCTTTGGACGTCGATGTTGAAGCTGAGATACTTTACACAGACAAAAAAGAAAACGTTTCTGGCTGTCGTTTTATTAATTTAAATCAAAACCAAGTTTCTATTTTAAACCACGTAATTAAATCATTCATCGCTGGTGATATCGTCGACAGCAACAACATCTTGAACGTTGTATCTCGTGACAATTTTGTAAACGTACGTAAACACAAAAACACCGACAGCCCTGCTGGTAACCTAGGACAAGTAATTGCATATGCATTAATTAGCCTAATCACGCTTGCGCTTGCATTCTTTATTATTAGCAATGTAATCGAGCGTATGTTGATTGTTAAAACATCAAACGCAAATGTTGTTGCTCAAACAGTAAATATTAACACGCCTGCCGCAGGTACGTTTAAAGCGGCGCTTCCTTTCGAAGCAGCTTCTGTTAAACAAGGTGAGTTAATTGGATTAATTGAAACACGTAATAGCATTACATCTAGTGAAGGCGTTCTAACTACTCAAATGGTTGAAGTTATCAGCCCTTGTGATTGTTTCATCGCAGACACTTACATGCTTGAAAATCAATATGGCGCTGAGAACTCACCGTTGTTCAAACTAATCCCTAAACTAAACAACATCAACGTTAACGCTAAAGTAAACGTTGAAGACATCACAAAGCTTCAAATTGGAACAACGGCTCTAATGAGCATTGCTGGTTCTAAGGATGCTGTAAAAGGTGTTGTTACAAAAATTACTGCGAATAAAGATGCACCAGTAATTGGTAGCGAGCCATTCGGTATCGTTACTGTTAAGCCTGAAGAAAACCTATCTAGTGATTTAATCGACCGCCCTGCTTTCGTAGAGTTTAAATTAAACCTTTAGAAGATAAGAAAAAGAGTATTGATATGATGACAACAAAACAAAAAATTATACCTGTTATTTTATGTGGAGGGTCTGGCTCTCGCCTATGGCCCCTAAGTCGTCAAAACTCGCCAAAACAATTCTTATCTATCGATGGTGATAAAACATTATTAGGCAGAACATTAGAACGTGTTGTTAAATGTTCAGGCGCAAACCCTGCGGACATCATTACAGTTACAACCAATGATTTGCGTCACAAAACGCAGCAACAGTTAACGGAATTTGATCCGTCTGCTACGAAGCACATCATTGGTGAGCCTAGCGCGCGTAACACAACAGCCGCTATCGGTTATGCAGCCCTTTATGCTCAAAAAGAATTTGGCAACGATGCAATCCTTTGGGTTGTTGGTGCTGATTACCACATTGAGGACGATGAAGCATTAACAATGGCTCTATCTCAGGCAACACAAGCAACGCAAGATGACTACCTTCTTACTTTTGGTATCAAACCATCTTATGCAGAAACTGGTTATGGCTACATCAAAGCTGGAGATGCTTTAGAAGAAAATTCAGTAACTAAAAAAATTGCTTCCTTTAAAGAAAAGCCTAACAAGGCTACCGCTGAAAGATATTTCGTTGATGGTGACTACCTATGGAATAGCGGTATGTTCTTGTTCAGCGTTCATGCAGTTATCGAGAACTACATTGAACACGCCTCACATGTTTTATCACCATTAAAAGCTGCCATGAAAAATGCTGGTGGCAAGAATGTATCTTTAGAAGATTACAACAAAATCCCATCAGAACCATTTGATGTTTCTATCATGGAAAAAACTCATAAAGCCGCTGTTATCCCTTGTGATATTGGCTGGTCAGATGTGGGCTCATGGGAAAGCGTTTGGCAATTAAGCGATAAGGACAAAAATGGTAACGCTATCAAAGGTCGCGTTTCATGTATCGATAGTGAAAATTGCCTTATTCAATCAAATAACCTATTGGTAGCGACTGTTGGTCTTAAAGACATCATTGCAATTGAGTATGCTGATTCAATCCTAATTGCTGATAAGAAAAACCACCAATCAATTAAAACATTGGTAACAGCATTAAAGAAAATGGAAGCACCAGAAGCTATCATCTCTCCAATCGAGAAACGCAACTGGGGTCGCTATAAGACTTTGTCTTCAAGCCCGTCTTACATCATTCGTGAATTAACAATTAATTCAGGTGACTTCCTATCGGCACAAATGCACCAACATCGTTCAGAATCAATAACAATTGTTTCAGGAACAGCGCACATAACAATTGATGGTGAAGAGTTTGTTTTATCAGCGAATGAAACAATTAGCATTCCAGAAAAAACAATTCATGCCATCATGAATAAACAGAGTACCGATTTAGTATTAATTGAAACACAATCTGGTGAATACTTAGGTGAAGATGACATCGTATACTTCAGCGATGATTACACTGTAGAAACTGCTTAAACAAAACCACCATAGACAACAAAAGAATTTTACACGTCATGCGTATCGGAACATTATTAACGACCACAGCCCTTTTGCTTGCCCTACCTACGAACGTAGAAGCAAATGTAGATTTTCCATTATTCCCAGATTTCCAAACTGGTAAGAACGCTTATCAGCAACAAGATTATACGACAGCAGTTCGCCACTATATGCCCCTTGCGCATAAAGGGAATGCAAAAGCACAAACAGAGCTAGGAAAGCTTTACCTCAAAGGGCAAGGCGTTAGACAAAACAATTCAACAGCCTTGAACCTATTCCAAGCCGCAGCAGAACAAAACTATGCCCCTGCCATGGCAGAAATTGGTAAGTTATACGAAAAAGGTGATGGTGTTTCTCAAAACTTTGAAGTTGCAAAATCTTGGTATGAAAAAGCATCCTCAAATGGTTATACAAAAAGTAACTATAATATTGGTCAGTTATACGAGAAAAATAGAATTGGTCCCGTAAGTCAAGTTCCAGTTTTAGACAAAGAAACAAAAAATGATATTCGCCTAGCAACAAAAAAAATCAAAGAAGGCGATTATAAATACGCTGAATATTTAGGGGATGCTTATTCCATTAACCCTAAAATACAATCTGATTATCGCAAGGCGCTTACTTATTATATGATTGCATATGCAGATGGTGCAAATGCGATAAAAAGTAAAATCACAGAGACGTCATTAAAAACAGATAGAGAAACTTTTTCCCTAGCCAAAGCAGATGCAAAAACCATTATTACGCCAATCAATTATGATGCGCTCCCTAAAAAAGATAAAGTTGCTCGCCAAGTTGCCAAAGAAGCAATTAAAGATGAAAAAAAATCAACTCTTACTGCTCTTAAAGGTGTAAATGCAACGGTCGCGTCTACACAGCAAAAGAACTTACAGAAAGACTTAGCTGTTAACTCCTATAAAGTTGCCGCTGAGGATGGTTACGCGCAAGCGCATGATAAAATTGTTGAGTTAGACCCTAAT
>JAMASZ010000282.1 GCA_023301585.1 Alphaproteobacteria bacterium
CCCTGCCCGCTGTCCTGCCGACACTGGGCTTCACCGAAGGTAATGATGTGGCTCCAGAAGACACTCCTGCAAGAAGCGTCGACCCTTCTTGCCAGCGCCGCATCTGAGGCTGCCAACAAAGCTCTCGGCGACGACGACGAGGACGAGGAGGTCGCAGAATCCGCGGACTTCGACGCCCCCCGCTTCATGCACAACACCTTGAACGATATGGCTCCCCCCCCGCCTGGCGGAGGGAACGAGGCCCACAAGGCCTTCCTTGCCACGTAAGCATGTTGGGCACTGTTTGTTGTTTTCTTCTGGTGGTTCCTTCCCTAAATACCCCATCCCCACATACTAAGGCGTCGTAGGATACATCAAATGTGAAAGAGACAAGTATACCTGTTTGTGCTGCGTTCTCTACAAACTTGGGGAAAGGAAACACAGCTCGCAGGATGTCATCGGTACGGGCGAATGGGCATTGAATACCCTTCGACAATGCAGTACATTTTCTGGTGCATTTGTCTCCAGTCCTTCGTGTCTGCGGGGGGGGCGAGGAGGGGAGGTGGACGTAGAGGTTATCCCTTTCGGTGGCAGAGATCATCTCCCTTCCCCGTTCCTCACTACTTGTGCTGCAGCCACCCCGACAGGAAATACATCGCATTCACACTTTCCTGCGCTCGACTTTTCTCTTCTCCATTATCACACCAGCACGGCTAACCCTTGCTCCCCCTTATCGATTGTCCGCGTTGTTCCCCCCCCCCGAACAATCCTGTTTTCTTGCCAGCTTCCAGGTAAAGGTGTGCGACATGGCCATCGAAGCATGGGGACCTCTGCCTCCCGCCGCAAGCATCAACACCGTCCACGACGTGGAGAGGTACGCGAAGCCGTACCTCTACCTCGGGACCGGCGACGACAGCAGCGGTGGTGGCGCCGCCGCCGCCGGCGGCAGCGCCGCCAGCGGCAGCGAGGCCTCCGAGGATTCCGAGGACGCCTCGGACTCAGGCAGCAACAGCGAGTCCGAGCAGGCTTCCGACAGCGACGACGATGGAGACAGCGACGACTCGGAAGTGCTCCTGAACGGGTCGCAGGTGGCGTCGGGTCCCTCGTCGGAGGATGACGAAGATGATGGCGATGACAGCGCTTTCTCCGCAGCCCACATCAGCGGGGGTGAAAGCGACGACACGTCCAGCGTGGTCAGCAGCGACTCCTAAATGTGTATGGTGAGCGAGTTCTGCGTAGCAAACGGTGCCTGATATCTGCACGCATGGTTTTCCGCTTTCTTTGAGTTACATCTGGTGCGGTTGTCAACCGACTCCATCGTATCACTTGTGTACAGCAACCAGTTCAAGCCGTAAGTGGTAGCGCATGCAGTACGCCGGTACGCCGGACAGCCAGCTTTCTTCGCTTGTTGCCTCCATGCACCTTCATACGTTCCTACACTCATTTGCGAAACAGCTAAATGGTGATTCGTGACGTCATACATTCGCGTTGTCCCTTGCCTTGATGCTGGTTCCAGGCACATTGGCGCTCTCTCCTGCGCACGCCGCGGACTTCTTCGGTGTTCCAAACGCGGCTTATCGTGTTTGGGGTGGCGGTCAGCTTTGCTTCCTGATCTTGTCATATGCAGCGGGAGAGAGTGATGTTTTAAGACGGATGCTTTATTTCTGGCGGAATCCTAGCATGCAGCCTGTGCGTTTCGGCAGCGGGCTGCGTGTCCTGTTATTGTTTTCGCCAACAGGTCGGCACGGCCAACTGTCGTGTGGTTTGGATGCTAGGTAGCTGTTGCACGATTAATGCGCAGATTCTTCCGCTGAGTGAGAAGATCGACTGGCACCTAGTAATGTCCAGCTCCCACTTTTCTGGTGTAGGGTTGAGCTTGAGTAGTGAGCGGTGGGGATGTTGGCCGGTGTTCGCCAGTTTTAGAGTTCGTACGACTGAAGTTGGCGCTAACTGTAGTCCTCAGGCATCATGGTCTTTCTACCACGTTGCCTCCGGTGATGCCGCGGGTGTTGCAGTTTTGAATGGTGTCGTTGACTCGTACCTTCATGGTACTTTGTTAGCTTCTTATCGCATGCTAGGATTCTCCGTCTTGACGCTCGGTGATGATGGTGCTCGTGAGGAGACATGTGTGCAGGGACGGAATCTAGTCAACTTTGTATTTCAAACAGGCAGTAATATTTTGCAACTACGGCTGCTGTCGTGCGGCAGGAAGAGAGGTGTCCTACAGGATGCAGATTTAATGACGAACAACAGAGCATTCCCAAAATGATGATGGCTGCGGCCACATCGTCGGGGTTATCCCACCCCGACTCACCATGCCGGCGGGCGTTTTTATCACCTTGCCATAAAGTGCCGGTGGGCGTTGCATAACGACCCCCATAACCACTTGGCGCGACGGTAACCTCACCAATGACAACCTCGAGGTCCTCGAGATTTCAGCTAGTCTACATGAACATACCGCGTGGTATCCGCTAGGATATATTTCCTCTGGCGTTCGTTTTTGCGCAGGTTACACAAGGTGGTCCTTTTTGCCAGGTGCGGCCAGGAGGTCGTAACCTGGAGAGGGGTGAGATTATAAAAACCCCGTATAACGTGTACCGCTGGCCACCTGTGGAGAGAGAGACAATGTTTGGGTAGAAACGCAGAGGCACGATACACGGGCGCAGAAGTGGTCTGCGGGAACGTGCTCTGCCAAAGGTGTATCTCTCTCTTTCCTCGGGGTGTAGAAGAATCATTAAACAAGCGCAATTCGAAAGAAAATCAATAAAGTGGAGGTTTGTTCGAGGCGTAGACAGAACAAACCGTTGTTTATTGAAAACACTTCGAATTCTGCGTAACGGTTTAGTAGGGTCCCCGGAAGTAAGTTGTTGGCGTACTACGGGACCCCTCAGGAGTTGTCTTCTCGCCACTTTTGTTTGGGCAAGCTATGTGTCCACGCCGAGAGTCTTAGATCGCTAGGGAGCGCAGAGTAGAGGCAAGGAATAGCGTGGACACAGAGAAGAGCTTGGAGTAGTTGGCCGCACGTGGAGCTGCCAATACGTTGATTCTTTTCCCACCCACCCACCCCTTTTCTTTCGAAGGTGGGGAGAGGGAGAAGAACAACTCAGTAGCCGGGTGAAGATAATGGTAGGGTACCATTTGGGGACTTGGTCATACGAGACTACTACGTGCAGTGAGACTAGTTCCCCTCGTCGGGGGAAATAGAGGTTTT
>JAMASZ010000283.1 GCA_023301585.1 Alphaproteobacteria bacterium
CAAGACATTGAAGATATTGAAATTAGTGATTTGGTCGCTGCCCCTTGGTTCGTCCCCGAAGCTACAATGCTCTATGACCAACTTCAGGCTTTCAAACTACGCCGTGAACATTTCTCTGTTGTTGTTGATGAGTATGGAAGTTTCATGGGTATCATCACGCTAGAGGATATCTTGGAAGAAATCGTTGGAGAAATTGATGACGAACATGACGAAGCCTTTGCTGGTGTGCGCAAACAATCTAACGGTACTTACCTTGTCGATGGCGATGTAACTATCCGCGATTTAAACCGCGAATTCGACTGGGAACTTCCTGATGATGAAGATTACTCAACCATTGCTGGGCTAATCCTTCACGAGAGCCAGACTGTCCCAACAGTTGGGCAGAGCTTCACGTTCTATGATTTAAACTTCGATATCGTTAAACGTCAACGCAATCAACTAAGCTTGATAAGGGTTACCGTTTAGTTTTATTGACATAATTACCGTTTCTTGCTATTAAACGTCATGTCTTTATCATTAAAGTTTAACCATTTTGCTAAATCAGCGCTTGTTGTCGCACCAGCTGTATTGGCAGTGGCGGGCACAATTTATAACTCTGGTTTAGAGGCTATATTTATGAGTGCTGTTGCAGGCGCTTGTGTGAGTTATAGAGCATTTAAAAACCGAACCATTCCTAAAGACCTTCCGCCTAAAATGGACGAATCTGTAATTTCTAGTGAACGATTAGATTATATCGCTCGGAAGGTAGGGTTGAATAACGCGCCAGATGTTTTTGTTTTACAAAATGACTCTCCCGTAGCTCATGCTGTCTTTGGAAAGATTGTAGTCACATTAGGCTTATTGAAAGCTTTTTCGAATGATGAAGTTGAAGCAATCATTGCTCATGAAATGGCGCACGTATATAGGAAAGACCATGCATGGGTGCGATACGAAAATAAAGCTGTAAGTTATGCTTCCTTTGACGCCTTAGCATGGAACGCGACTTTACTCTTTGACGCCTTACAGGATAAGGTGACTAGTCTAGACGCACAAAACGTATTGCTGTCACTGTCTGCTCTTTGTTTTTCAAAAGGAATTGCTAATACTATAAGGACTAAAGAAGATAGTATTAAAAAGGAGTTCGATTGTGACGAGCGTGCTGTTATAGCATTAGGATCAAAAGCTGAAACAATTTCGGCGTTTAAAAAAGTCGAAAAAATTACTCCTGACGAATATTTCCACGGGTCTGCAAATCACCCTTCAATGGTATCACGCATTGAGAGATTAGAAGCCTTACAGCTTTAAACAATCTTACCGTGGCACTGCTTATACTTTTTACCTGAACCACATGGGCAAGGAGCGTTACGTGATGTATGCGTCCATGTTGATGGGTCTTTTTCGTCATGCTCGACTTTATAAGTCTGATACGGTTTCTCTACTGTGTTACGACCTTGTTGTTCTGGCGGTTGTTCATGGATGGCGGAACCCATCAGTGCTGGGTCGTAGCGTGTTTCTTCCATTTCTTGTTCTTGTTGTTGCAGTTCCTGCATTACGCGTGGGTCAAAATCAACTTCGACCAAGCTCAATGTTTGTGTCACTGCTTCACGCATATTATTAAGCATGGCTTCGAACATACCAAAGGCTTCAGATTTATACTCATTTAAAGGGTCACGTTGACCAAAAGCACGTAAGTTAATTCCCTGACGTAAATGGTCTAATCCCAACAAGTGTTCTTTCCATTGTTGGTCAAGAATTTGTAGCAGGAATGATTTTTGAAGTTGCGTGTAAACTTCTGCGCCGGCAATTTCAATTTTGCCTTTTACTTTGTCATCAGATGCTTTGATGATGCGTTCTAAAATTTCATCATCGGCGATACCTTCTTCTTTTGCCCAGTCGGCAATAGGTAGGTCCAAATTCAAAACGCGTTGGCATTCATTTTCTATAGTTTCAATGTCCCACTGTTCGGCATAAGCCTGTTCAGGGATACAGCGATAAACTAAATCTTCGATAACATCGATACGCATTTCGTTTACAAGGTCGTTTAAATCTTCCTTTGCTTCCATGATGTCGCGACGTTGGTCGTAAATAACTTTACGTTGGTCATTCATCACGTTATCGAACTTCAACAAGTTCTTACGGATTTCAAAGTTTTGTTGTTCAACACGGGCTTGCGCACGTTCTAATGCTTTTGATAACCATGGGTGCGTAAGGGCTTCGCCTTCTTTTAAACCAATCTGGCTTTTTAATAGTGTCGCCATTTTATCGGCTGCGAAAATACGCATAAGATCATCTTCAACAGATAAGAAAAACACAGTTGTCCCTGGATCTCCTTGACGACCAGAACGACCACGAAGTTGGTTATCAATACGGCGAGATTCATGACGCTCCGTACCAATCACACAAAGACCGCCCGCAGCGTGAACAATCTCTTTGTTCTCTTTAATCTCAGCAGTGATATTAGCAATCGCTTCCTTCTTGCCTTCTTCTGACCAGTCGTCTTCGACCTCGTTGGAGATACGCATGTCTAAGTTACCACCAAGTTGAATGTCTGTTCCACGACCAGCCATATTAGTCGCAATCGTCACAGCACCTGGTGCACCAGCTTGGGCAACTATGAATGCTTCTTGCTCATGGTAGCGGGCATTCAAGACATTGTGCTTAACTTTTAACTTTTTCAATAAAGCTGAAAGTTTTTCAGATTTTTCAATCGACACTGTTCCAACCAAAACAGGTTGGTCACGCTCTTGGCATTCATGGATAAGACGCGCGATTGATTCAAATTTTTCATCAAATGATTTGTAAATTTTATCATCATGATCAATACGAGCAATATTTGTGTTTGTCGGAATTTCAACAACACCAAGGCTATAAATTTCGGCGAACTCAGTCGCTTCCGTTAATGCCGTACCCGTCATACCAGCTAGCTTTGGATATAGACGGAAATAGTTCTGGAAGGTAATAGATGCCAACGTTTGGTTTTCGTTTTGAATTTCTACATTTTCTTTGGCTTCTAATGCCTGATGCAGACCTTCGGAAAAACGGCGCCCTTCCATCATACGACCAGTAAATTCGTCGATGATAATAACTTTGTCGTCTTTAACGATGTAATCATTATCAAGAGAGAAAATCTTATGCGCTTTTAATGCTTGGTTTACGTGGTGTACCAAGTGAATGTTATGAGGGTCGTAAAGATTGCCTTCTTCAATTAAATTGTGTTGTTCAAGAAGTTCTTCAATTTTAACATTTCCTTGTTCGTTCAAGGTTACGCTACGTGTTTTTTCATCTATTTCATATTCAGCGTCTTCAAGCTTAGGAATGATAATATTGACTAAGTTATATAGCTCAGTTGAGCCCTCAGATGGACCAGAGATAATTAGGGGCGTTCTCGCTTCATCAATCAAAATCGAGTCAACCTCATCAACAACCGCAAAGTTAAATGGGCGTTGAACCATGTCTTCGAGGCTAAACTTCATGTTATCGCGCAGATAATCAAAGCCAAATTCGTTATTTGTTCCATAAGTGATATCACAGTCATACGCTTTTTTACGCTCAATATCAGGCATATTTGCCACGATACAATCACAACTTAAACCTAAGAAATTGTATACTTGCGCCATCCATTCAGAGTCACGTTGTGCCAAATAATCATTCACGGTTACCACGTGAACACCTTTACCTTCGATGGCATTCAAGTAGGCGGCGAGGGTAGATACAAGCGTTTTACCTTCACCAGTCTTCATTTCCGCGATAACACCGCGGTGCAAACATAAGCCACCGACAAGCTGAACATCAAAGTGGCGCTGACCTAGCGTTCTTTTCGCTGCTTCGCGAACGGTCGCAAATGCTTCAGGCATAATATCATCAAGGGATTCGTTGTTATTTAAACGCACACGAAATTCAGTTGTTTTTGCCTGTAATTCAGCATCAGAGAGCTTTTCAAACTCAGGTTCAATCTCGTTTACCACGGCGGTATCGGCGTAAAAGCGTTTAAGCTGACGGTCGTTGGAAGAGCCAAATATTTTCTGTGCGAAAGCTAACAAGTTCATTCTCCTGATTGATTGCGAGAGTATATATAAACCGCGCGCGAGCGTAGGTCAATGCGTCAAGCGCTCGTGCCATAATATAGTCACATAATAACTTGTTATTTGTTATTGCCTTATATTGGTTAGCGGTGCATATTTCTGGTAATTCAACAATAATTAGACAAAAGAGGTTTAAGTTACCATGTCATTAAATTCAAAAAGTACACGCCTATTGGCTTTGGCTGGAGCAGCCGTTATCGCAATCGGTGGTGTTGTAAGTTATTTAACAACTGATGCTGATAAAGAAACACCAGCTCAGGAAATCAAGGCAGAATCTGCTGATAATACTGCGGGTGAAACAACTAACGAAGCTGAGACAGGCGAAACTGTTGTTGCTGAGAACGCTAAAACAGAAGAAGCTGCAGCCGAAGTTGCAACAGCAGCAGGTGGTGACCAAGCCGCTGAGCCAGTTAAAAATGAAGACGGCACGGTTGTAGAACCTGGCAATCCAGTAGTTGCAGTCGTTGACGGCAAAGACATCACACGTGTTGATGTGTACCGTTACATCAAAGCGATGCCTCAAAACCTTCAACAATTACCGGCAGCAACAATTTATCCATTGGCTTTAGAGCAAGTGGTTAATATGCGTTTGGTTCAAAACAAGGCAGAAGCAGCAAATCTTGCTGAGAGCGAAGAAGTTAAAAAAGAGCTCGTAATGGCGAAACAACAAATTATTCGTAATCTGTACCTAGAAGAGCAAGTTGATAAGAAAATCTCTGAAGGAAACCTAAAGAAAGCCTATAAAGAACTTACTTCTAAAATACCTGATGTTAAGCAAAGACGCGCAAGTCACATTTTGCTAGAGAATGAAGAGAAAGCAAAAGAAGTAATTCAAAAGCTTAACGATGGTGCTGATTTTGCTAAACTAGCTGCAGAAATGTCTACGGGGCCAACTGGTCCTAAGGGTGGTGATTTAGGGTTCTTCGCAAAAGAAGAAATGGTTCCTGAATTTGCATCAGCTGCGTTTGAAATGAAAAAAGGGGCTGTTTCTAAAACTCCTGTGAAAACTCAGTTCGGCTATCATGTTATTAAGGTGACTGATGTTCGTGACCAACCAA
This sequence comes from Alphaproteobacteria bacterium, assembly GCA_023301585.1. Taxonomy (GTDB): domain Bacteria; phylum Pseudomonadota; class Alphaproteobacteria; order Micavibrionales; family Micavibrionaceae. Next base: position 5,120 of record JAMASZ010000283.1, read on the forward strand.
AGCCAACATTCGCTGAAGTTCGTCCATCATTAGAAGCTGAAGAGCGTCGCAAAATCTTAGATGGTCTTGTTCAAAAATGGCGCAAAAATGCAAAAATTGAGCAATTTGACATCAATGGGAAACCAGTGAAGTCTGAAAAAGCTAAGAACTAAACTTTAAAAATTCATACCTTATGAATTGTATAGAAGCTTTAAAACAACCGCGTTTAACCACTCCTTCGGGCTTGCCCATAGTTTTGGTTGCCGCGGTTGCTTTAGTTAATACCAATGAAGAAATTCTACTTGCTCAACGCCCTGAAGGAAAATCTATGGCAGGGTTGTGGGAGTTTCCAGGTGGTAAAGTAGAAGAGGGCGAAAGCCCAGAATTTGCGCTTTGTCGTGAGTTAGAAGAAGAGCTTGGTATTGATGTACGTGAGTGTTGTCTAGCACCGCTTGGTTTTGCATCACATTCTTATGACGACTTTCACCTGATGATGCCACTTTATGTTTGCCGTATGTGGAATGGTGTTCCTGAATCAAAAGAGCAGCAAGCATTGGAGTGGGTAAAACCTAAAGACTTATCCAAATATGAAATGCCGGCGGCTGATATTCCCCTTATTTATCAAATTCTCGACAGGCTATAAATCTGTTATAGTAATCCTATGAGCATTCCTAACGCCTATGATTTAAAAAGATTTTACAACACGTTCCACGGACGGGTTGTCCGTTTAATAATCCGTAAACACCTTCTTGATATGTGGTCTGATTGTAAGGGCTTAACACTGTTTGGGTATGGTTATGTGTTACCGTATTTACGCCCCTATGTTGAAAGTTGTGAGAAAAGTTATGTTTTGTTTCCGGCACAATTGGGCGCACATCATTGGTCCGCTCAGGATAAAAACATTGTTGGTGTGACAGCAGAAAACGCATTGCCGCTCGAGACTAATTCAGTTGACCGTATTTTAATTACCCATGCTTTAGAATTTTTTGATTACCCCGATGAGGTCTTTGAAGAACTTTGGCGCGTGCTAAAAAGCACTGGTAAAATTATTATTGTAGTTCCAAACCGATTAGGGTTTTGGTCACGGGCTGACTGGACGCCCTTTGGTCAGGGGCGACCATACTCAGCGCATCAGGTTGAAAATCTACTGCATGAAAATCGTTTTGTGCATGAGCAAACACGTCACGCATTATTCTCACCAGCATTCAAAAGCCCCTTGACCTTTCGACTTGCAAAAGCGTTTGAGATAATTGGAAGCATTATCTGCCCTGCGTTAGGTGGCGTTCATATCATCGAAGCATCAAAGCAACTTTATGCCGGAACACGCGGGACGCCAGTACGTGCTGGCGGTAAATTACTTGAAGTGGGTAAGAAAGTTGTTGGGGCTAAAAAGCCTGTTCCAACACCTTGCGATACGACTAAGTAACTACATATTTAATGGATTGTCTGGATTGACCCCATCCATAAATTGTTTTTGTCTGTCGACATTGGTCGTTTGATATACATGACCAATCCATGTTGCAATTAATGATCGTGCGCTGTCTGTCCATGTGTTCTCAATTAGCGGCAAAAACTCTTCTTCTGATAAACTCACATCATCACCAGCAACGATTTGTTTTTTTAGCTGATTAAGTTTTTCTTGCGCGATTGGTCCAAAGTAATTTTCAGGGAAGGGCGGGTAACTCTCTCGTTCGCCAGATTTAAATCTTTCAATTTCGCGTTTATATTCCTTCAACAAACTGGAAGAGTCATATTCAGGGTGACCTTGCAGGTACAAACGACGGAACCCATCGTTGCTTGTCGCTAAGTAAACGCCAACTTCTTCACTTTGAATTAAAATTTGCATACCAGCAGTTTTATATTGTTGAACAGTAATTTCACCATTGCGTGAATGGGGCGCATCCAATTTGGTGTTCATACCAGATACTAATGGGTGTGCTCTGTTCATAACATGGTGCGGATAAACACCCCATTTTTTTTGTTCATGTTTAATAGGTGGTATTCCGTGTTTATAAACATAGGCGGCGTGCCCAGATAAGCAGGAGCAAAGTGTAGAGGTCACATTTTTATCTGCCCATTCTAACAGGTCTCGCAACGGCGCCCATATTTCTAAATCTGTAATAGGGTGGCTTTCTGACACATTAGCACCAGTAATTATAAGCGCGTCCAAACCAACCTTTTTTAAATCCTCAATCTCTTCATAATATTTGTTGATATGAGCTTGTGCTTTTTCACCGCGCGGATATATCGGCAACGTTGAAGAGTGAATGAACGTTTGGACTAAACGATTACTTTCCCCAATAAGACGAAAAAACTGTCGCTCAGTAGCTTCAAGCGCCGCATCTGGCATTAAATTAATAAAACCAATATGTAATTCACGAATGTCCTGTGATTCTGCGCGGTTAAGCGGAATAATCTGACGCCCTTCATTTATAAGACGGTCATAGGTCGGTAAGTCGGAATTCTTAATAATAGGCATATTTATCTATATGTTTTGTTTAGAGTAATTTACTTTAACGCTTACTTACATTATATCTCAATAGAATTTAAATCAGATAAGATATAGACATAAATGGCTCAAAAACCTTACCACTCCGAAAAGCTCGATACAATACGTCAAAAAATTGATGAATTAGACACGGAAATCCACGATACATTGGTGGAACGGGCCGAGCTAGTGCTGCAGATTGGCGATGAAAAGCGCAAGAATAACATTGAGGTGGTTCAACCTGCTCGCGAAGCACGTATGATTAGACGCCTTTTGAAAAAACATAAAGGATCGCTTCCTGAAATGGCTGTGGTACGTATCTGGCGTGAGCTTGTAGGCGCTGTGTCGCTTCTGCAAACTGGGATTAAGGTGGTCGTAGCAGAGAATGAAGACCGTCCAGAACACTGGGATTTGGCTAAAGATTATTTTGGTAGTTGTTTGCCAATGAACCGTTTGCCATCAAGCTTGGCGGCATTAGGGGTAATCAGAGAAGGCAACGCAATGTTTGCTGTTGTACCGTTCCCAGAAGATAATGAAGAACAACCATGGTGGGATAGCTTAGGTACAGGTACGGAAGATGCTATGCAAATCAGCGTGCGCCTTCCTCATGGTGATGATCCACAAAATTTAAACCCTGATTATCGCTCTCTTGTTGTTGGAAAAACGGGATTCGATAGTTCTGATGAAGATCGTTCCTTTATTCTAATACAATGTGATCAAGACGTAAGCCGCGCAAAAATTGTCTCCTCAGCGGAGGATGTTGGTCTAAAACCATTAAGCTTGTCGTCTAAACGTGAACCAGTGGATAGTGTAAATACTGAACGTAAACACTTGCTCGAAGTTGACGGCTACGTCGTTGATGGCAGTGAAGTAGCACAGTTATTCAAAGGTAAATTTGAAGAAGAAACACAAGTTTTCTGTGTTGGTGGCTATCCTGTTCCTCCAACATATTCTAAAACTATTCTTCCTAAATCTGCGCCTATGCCTAGTGCGCCGGCAGAATAATATTATTGCGTTTTCCTGTGTTAAGGATTATGGTTACTTTATGCATAGTAAAGTTTTAAAAATCACTGTTTCTTATTCATACGCAGCTAACTATCCCCGTTAGGTGGGATAGATATATTTTTGCATTTTTCATTTACCGTTATTTTATATATTCTCCTTAAAGGAAGAGGGATTTTCTTATGTTTAAACAAGTTACTATCGTTGGTTTTGGGCTTCTGGGCTCCTCAATCGCACACGCAATCAAAAACAATTCTTTGGCGCAAAAGGTTATTTGCGCCGATACCAATCAACTACATTGTGACAAAGTCTTAGAACTCGGCTTAGCGCATGAAGCAACCACAAGCGTTGCTGCTGGGGTTCAGGGCAGTGACCTTGTTATTCTCTGCACGCCTGTTGGCGCTATGGGTGATATCGCTAAAGAAATTGCTGACCATTTGGAAGAAGGCGCAATTGTTAGTGATGTTGGTTCTGTGAAGAAAGCAGTCATTCGTGACATGCAACCACACTTGCCATCAAATATTCATTTCGTGCCGGCGCATCCAATTGCTGGGGCGGAAACATCAGGGCCAGATTCTGGTTTCGCTGATTTGTTCAAAGATCGTTGGTGTATTTTAACACCGCTTGAACATACAGAATTACGCCCCATTGAAAAGCTAACGAAGTTTTGGGAAGCCTGTGGCTGTAACATTGAGATTATGGGCGCAGAACATCATGATTTGGTGTTGGGGATTACTTCACACTTACCGCACTTAATCGCTTACACAATTGTTGGAACAGCCACGGACTTGGAAGATGACATTAAATCTGAAGTCGTAAAATTTTCTGCGTCAGGTTTTCGGGATTTTACGCGTATTGCCGCGTCAGACCCTGTTATGTGGCGCGATGTATTCTTAAATAATAAAGAGTCTGTATTGGAAATGTTGCAAAGATTTACTGAGGACTTAACCGCGCTTCAACGTGCTATCAGAAAGCAAGACGGGGATTATCTTTATCAAAGCTTTGAGAAAACTAGGAACATCAGAAAAGAAATCGTCGAAGCGGGGCAAGCAGAATATGCAACGCCAGCTGAGGATTAACGTTCCCAGTAAATAATAGGCATTCTACCTGCATAAACGGGACCAATGCGTATTTCTCTATCCTTGATAGTGACATCAAAACTGACGGCGTTTTCGTTGGGGTTTTGTGAGTTTCTTATGCCCTCCATAAGTGAGAGTGCCATGGAGTTTGCAAAACCCGAAATGCCTTGTTCTTCCATGATGCGTTTAGCAATGGCTTGATAGTTTTGAATTTTTGAATGTAGCATAAGTTCGGGTTGCAGTTGGTCGTTTAGGCTCGCTATACCATTTCCAATAAGGCTGAAATCTTCGTTATAAAGATCAACGTGTTTGATTTTAATTTCTCCAACATCTTGCTGCCATTTTACAACGGCGCGATATTCGCTAGAGGTTACAATTTTGACGGGCACTTCTATTGTTAAATTTGCGCGGTCAAAATAAACGCTCTTGCGACCACTTTTGGGCAGCGCGAATGAGATACCTTTAGGCGCAGAAAATTCAATATCTTGAAACGGGAAGGGATAGCCAGTCACGACTAGTTCAGGGAATAAAATTTTAACACCATTATAACTTAATCCCTTTTTATAAGTAATGACCGGCTTAAATGGGAAACCTGATATTTCTGGATTGGCATCGTAAAACTCTATGGCTGGGTTTGTTTTGCTTTCCGCGATAAAACTATCAGCAATATGCTTAACGTTTATGTAGAATAAGAGCCAAGCGGCACCATATAAAACAAGCAAGATTATTGGCAGGATAACGAATATACGGAAGAGTTTTTTCATTAGCTTACGATGCTTGCTCTTTTTCTGCTTTAGACGATTGGTCGGCTAATCTTAGTTGCTGTAAGTAAGGATATTGTTCAACTGACTCCAGCATTAGTAAATTTGATTTTTGTTCTAAACGGTCTTCAAGCGCCTTCATCACTTTTTTATCAGGAAGACCTGCTTCAATCGCTGGTAGAAATTCAAAAATGATACGTCCTGGTTTTTTAATAAACCCATTTTTGCTCCAAAATAAACCACTGTTTA
>JAMASZ010000284.1 GCA_023301585.1 Alphaproteobacteria bacterium
ACACGAGCTAAATCATACAAGGCTGTGCTAACGACTGTCTTCACTTTATCTCTCACCATTAATTATGTTACTGCCCTAACCTGATTATTGGAACAAAGCAACCTCGTTATGAATAATAATAAAAATTAATAAATTTGTAACACTTATGAGTGAAAATAAGAATAGTCATACAGGGGATAAAAGAAAATGAATGAAACATCAACAAAATTTAATTCTGAAACAATGCCACCTAAGGCGTTTGAAAAATTATTAACTCAAATAAAGAAAATTGAAGGTTGTGTGCCTGCTAATCCATAAAAAGATTAGCCATTTCCTTATGTTCAACTTCAACCACCCACAAATCTGGGTCCCGGTCTATTGAACGTGTGCAGTATTCATCTGCTTTCTTCTCATCTATAACGTCTTCCTTAAAGACATTTACCCAATTTAGCGCGCCCTCTATATCGCGTTGTTGAGTGAGCAATTTACATTGCCCCGTCATGTCACTAATTTTTAGCAAGACCAGCCCACCCATTTTTTCACCACGGTTAGCCACATAGACACCATGACCATCAGCCATAATCTTGCGAATTTTAGACTCTAACCATAGATGCGTAGGAATTCTTGAATTGTCTTCAAACACGAAACTTATTTTTTAATTTTCTTACCATAAAGCTCTAGGCGGCATTCAACTAATTCATAGCCTAGTTCCTCAGCTATTTTTTGTTTCATTTTTTCAATTTTTTCATTTTGAAATTCGATAACTTTACCACTATCAATATCTATTAAGTGATGATGATGTTCCGTGTTGACCTCATAACGTGCATGTTGCTCATCACTAAATTCATGACGGAACACCAACCCTAGCTCATCTAAAAGCCCAAGAGTCCTGTAAACTGTCGCCATACTGATAGAAGAATCTTTTTTCTTAGAGCGCTCATAAACCTCTTCAACTGAAGGGTGATCGGTAGCATGCGCAAGCACGTCTAATATTACGCGGCGCGGTTCTGTCATTTTCAAACCAGCTTCTTGGCATTTCTTTTCTAAATCTGAGGCGCCCATTTTTTAAACCTTAATGTAATGCTATGAATTTTTTACCAGAGTACTCTTCTAATTAACCATTTTCAATGGTTGGTTTAGGTTATTCGTTACCTTCAACCAAACGTACTCTATGTGGAGGGAATACAAGTTTCACGCAAGTCCCCTCACCCTCTATAGAAGACAGCTTAAAATCCCCCTGATGCAGTTCTACCATTGCTTTTGCTAATGGTAACCCCAAACCTGTCCCCTGATATGTAGCGCTATACGCTTGATCATGGATCTGCCCAAATGGCTTCATGGCTTCATCAAGCTTGTCTTCGGGGATTCCCAGCCCTTCGTCCTGAACTTTAATAATCATACTACTATCTTCTTCAACATTGATGCTTATATCAATATTACCTGTACCTCTCGAATATTTAATGGAATTTGTAATGAGATTAATCAATATCTGCTTAATTAGCCGGGGATCAGAATACAAGCTGTAGGAACTACATTTCTCCACATCGAAATTAAGAGTGACACTACTGTTTAATGCGCGCGGTTCTAATAACCTTATAACCGTTTGTATTAGGGCGCCGATTCCTACGTCTCTTTCATCTAACTCTGTACGCCCAGCTTCAATCTTAGACATATCAAGAACCTCATTAATGATATCTAGCAGATGCTTTGCGCTTAAGTGAACATCGTCTAAGTATTCTAAGTATTTGTCATCACCAATTTTACCAAACGTTTCCTTTAGCATCATCTCAGAAAACCCAATAATGGCATTTAGGGGGGTACGAAGCTCATGGCTCATATTCGCTAAGAAAGCTGACTTTGCCCTATTTGCTGAATCCGCTTGCTCTTTAGCAAGTAACAAGGAGCGCTCCATCTGTTTGCGCGCAGTCATATCAACGAGCGTAGCTACTAAAAAGCGACGGTTGTGACTTAGTTCAATAACCGCCGTTGTATACCAGCAATTGGCGATTGAACCGTCCTTACAGATAAACTTTACATCGCCGGAACCATATTCACCCTCTTTCATATAATCATCATGCGTTATTTTAGCGTCAGCATGCTCAGTATCAGGAATGAATTTTAGAAAGTCTTTCCCAATCATGTCGGTGCTATTCCAGCCGTAAATACGCTCGAAGCTTTTATTAACACGTAATATATGGCGCTTAACATCACTAACCATGATGCTAATATCACTAACGTCAAATATAGAGGTTAAGAGCATTAAAGCGTCATCGCGCTCCCTTTCAGCCACAGTCGTACTTACAATGGTTGGCTGTGCCATTACGTCAAAATAGATAATTTTTTTACTGTCATTGCTATCATCAAAAATCGGATTAACGTAAAATGAAGACCCTTCCTGGATACTTGGAAAATCAATCAGGACAGGGATACTCACAGGCATTCTTCGTTCATCACACGCTTTTAGTGATTCAATGACCCTTTTTGCATTATCTGGTCTAAACAAATCGACAACATTTTGACCAATAATATCGGCGCGATCCCCTAAAAAGAAACAAGCAGCTCTATCATTTAATGCAAAAATAACAAACTCATCATCATTTTTCTTAACCAGAAACCTTGTAACAGGCATCTGGTCAAACAACATCTGATATGGGACATCATCACCCATGCAATTATCGCCTTTTTAAGGATACAAAAGACTATTATACTCTAAATCTGAATAAAACACATTAATAATAATGACTTAGGATTATTGCTTGGTGTTAAAAATTCTATCGCCAGCATCCCCTAACCCAGGGACAATATAGGCATTTTCATTTAAGCGCTCATCTAGGGAGGCTGTAAATATACTAACTTCTGGATGAGCTTCTTCGATAACTGTTACGCCCTCTGGCGCCGCAACCAAAATCATCAAGCAAATATCTGCAGGATTAGCGCCACGCTCAACAAGTAAATCAATGGCATATTTAGCGGAATGACCGGTCGCCAACATTGGGTCAGCAACAATGATTTTCTTGTTTTTTATTTCAGGAAACTTTACTAAATATTCTTTGGGACGTTTAGTTTCTTCATCGCGATAGACCCCGATGTGCCCCAAAGAAGCCCTTGGTAATAACGTCTCT
>JAMASZ010000285.1 GCA_023301585.1 Alphaproteobacteria bacterium
GAAGAAAAAAGGAAAAAAACTTCGTCTACACGCCGCCAATTAAAATATATGCCTTTGCGTATACGCGTGCAAAAACAATTTGTATGTCACCGGCCGCAAAAAGGAAGAAACTCAGCTGCGCCACCGGCACTCCGAGCAACATCAATGCAGCGCAGACCGAGGTCATCGGACGCGCCACCGCCAGGTGCAAACTCACCGCGGCGTACGCGGACGCCTACCGCACCATGACCATCTCCTCGGCAAGACAGGCCAACCGAAAGATCGGAACGGCGAAGTGGTACCGTCTCAACAAGGACGCCCTGGTGGCAATTTTGATTGCAAACCAACTTGCACAAATAATCCAGAAATTCTTTCGAGACACGGTGGGGATGGCCACGTGTCCCCACGGTGGAGGAAGCGGCGGCCACCGTTCCGGAGACGCGAGCAACCGAAACAAAATGGTCTGTCCAATATCTCTGGTGCCGATGTCGGAGATTGATCCCCGCCACAGGTTTGTGCACGGCAAGACGTGGTTTAACCGGGACTGCCTCGCCGAGCACATGCTCAAGACCAGCGACTTTGTCAATCCCGTCACACGGGTCGAGTTTTGCGAAGAAGACGTTCTAGAACTTGACCCACAACTGATCAGGCAATTCAAAGACAGGAAGAAGATACGAGCCTCTCTCGCCGAAAAGATGGAGATAGTTCAGAGCGTCGAAAACGAGATGGAAGAGGTGTTTCAGAGCATGGTGGAGGCCGCGGAAGAGATACCGTCCAGGAGGGAATTCGCCATCGTATTCGACAACCTGACCGAGGACTTCCAAGAGTGTCACGACGATCTCACGGAGCTCGACCGCGACAGATCGGTGCTCGCGCTCAAATCTCTCGCGGACGTCATCAGCGGAGATCCGCTCCGTCCCACCATCATGTCGAGAAAAAGAGAGCGCATACTTCGAGACTTTTTGCGGATGCAAAAGCTTGACGTTTGAGATCAGAAGGACATCCGGAACGTCCCCGAGAAAAGCTGGGGCTCAACCACACCAAACTTGGCCACTTTCGCCACCCTCGCCGACGGCCTCGCGGGGGTCACCAAAGAACTAGACCTGGCAACGTCCAACATCTCCGTCGTATTTGCCGTCTCTGCCGTCCTTGCCGTCCTTGCCGTCCTTGCCGTCCTTGCCGTCCTTGCCGTCCTTGCCGTCTTCACCGTCTTCGCCATCTTCGCCGTCTTCGTCGCCGGGCCCCGTTTCACCACGCGACCGCCCTGGCTCAAAGCCTCCGAATCTTTCATGTGCTTCTCGATCACCAACTTGTTCTGGAGAAGAAATTCAACAAGGTCCTTGGACAGGAACCACCGAAAGAAGTTGAGCTGACCTATCGTCGACACCCGCCTCTGCGCGCCGAACATGACGATGTGGATTCGACGCCTCCGCGCGAAGGGGTCGAAGTTCTTCTTGTTGTGAGCGGAAAGGTGCTTGTGGTAGTCTCTACACAGATTCCGTGGCAGACCGTCCGACTCAATCGCGACGCTGAAAGACTTGCTGAAGTTTGTGATCAGCCAATCGATAATACGCAGAGACAGACCGTTCTTGTGGTTGACAATGTCCGAGAATGTCCTCACACGAGCCTCTTGCTCGTTGTACCACGTGAGCACCGAGGCCAACAGCACCTCGTCCTTGCGCGAAAGAGGTTCCTCTCCCGCGTCAGCGAAACTATCCGGGAGGACGCGGGTCATGAACGGGTGGCTGGGAGAGAAGGGCATGGTTATACGCGTGGCGTGCAAAATAAGGAAAAGGGCCGGGCCAGCGAGCTCTGAGCAATCCGAGGGTAGAGTGACCCTAGCACACAAAATCTTTCACCCAGACTTTCCGAAACATTTTTCTTTGAAGCTTTGACAAGCACCAACTCACGTTCGAATTCACCAAACAAATTTGTAGTGCTATGTTTACAAGCAACAACAACAACAACAACAACAACAAAACAGCAATGACAACAGCCATGGACATAGCACAGACGCACCCAACAGAATCCGACAACGAGAATGACAACGGAAACGGAAACGCAAACGCAAACGCAAACGCAAACGCAAACGGAAACGAGAATTCGACTGAACACGAACACGAAGAGTGTGCGATCTGTAAAATTGACATGTCGGAGAACGCCAACAAGTCCACCACCGTCTGCGGACACTCGTTCCACTTCACCTGCCTGGCACGCAGCATGCTCACCTCCCCCAACTGCCCGATTTGCAGAACAAATCTCACGACGACGGGCGTCGACAGCCCCACGGTCGATGGCGACGGCGAAACGGACGGAGAAAACGACGGGGACGACGAGGGTGAACAAGAGGAGGGGGAGGAGGAGGAGGAGGGAGAAATCAGGATACACCTCGCGCGCGGAAACGGAAACGGAACGAGGAGACGCGTGCCGCACGAGGTCATCGTCACCGAGATCCACGAGTCGGTGGCGTCGGACAGCCCCCTGTTCGGCAACGAAGTCGACCTTCGCCGCGAGATCCTGGAGGGTATCATGCACTCCATCTGCAGGCAGGGGGACCTGGCCGAAGCACGCAGCCTGCTGGAAGAGAACCCGCACCTGCAGCACAGCAAGGGGAAGACAGGAGACCTGCTCACACACGAAGCCGTGCTGTCCGACAACGAGGCCCTGCTCTCGTACCTGCTCGTCGAGAGGTCCTTCGACGCCAACCTACCCAACGACGTCCACGCCTACCCCCTGCACTACGCGGTCCTCGCCGGGTCTCTGCGGATGGTGACCATCCTCGTCAACCACCGAGCCTTCGTGGACTGCGTCGACAGCTACAAGAAAACGCCCCTCATGGTCGCATGCGAAGAAGAGGACCACGAGATCGCCGAGTTTCTTCTCGACCGAGGAGCGTCCACCATGACGCAGGACGCCGGCGGAAACAAACCCATACACTTCGCCGTCAAGTCCAGGGCACAGGCCTGCCTGCGCCGAATCATATCCGCCGAGGCCAACGTCAACGCCGTCAACCACATGGACGAGACGCCGCTCTTCGTCGCGTGCAGATCCGGGTACCACGGCGTCTCCAGGACCCTGCTACGAGCAGGCGCCGACGCCGACAAGACCAACAAGTTCGGCACGAGCCCCCTCGACGAAGCCATGGCCAACGGATCGTCGAGCCTCGTCGACCTCTTGCGCACATACGTCTGACGTGTGACCCGCTTTCAAAAATAATTTATATGCCCTTTTGTAAACACCGAACGCAAACGATGTCCGGATTCATTAACAATGGTGTCTCACGCAATGCAGGCGGATACGCCCAAGCCCAACCCGCCATCGCCCCACCCAATTTGTTTCAAGCTATGATGTTGAACGCAATGGTCAAAGACTCGGGATCGGGATCGTACCCGTCGTCCAGCTCCAAGGTCTCCATCGTCAAGTACGACGACCACTTCAAAGAAAAGGGATGGTGCGTCAAGAACCTAGATCTATCGGAAGAAGAAGTCAAGGCGAACCCTCCACTGGCCCTCAAGTTCGGAGACTGCCCCGTCGTCGTCCCCATCCCCTCTTACAAAGCCATGTGCAAAACCACGGATGAAATGGTCAGAGCGTCGATGACTGCTGCTGCCTATAGTATTGCTTCGCCGGAAAAGAAGAAGGAGGAAGCAAAAATCATTTCCTACGCGTTGGCCAAGAAGTTCAGGAAAGAGTGCGGGTACGGCGACTCGCCACTCACAGAAGAATGCCTGCCACAGAGCTTCCCGCACGAACTCGCTGATTGGACTAAAGTACAGGACACGGAAGATGTACGGGACAAGCCCAACGATCCACGACACCTGAGGCACTACATGGACAAATTCACCACGTAATGGTCGTACATGACTGACTCTGACCGTCGATTTGTACTCCCGGACAATAATAATGTTTGCAACGCGTAACATAAATTCCAAGTTCTGAGAATGAACCCGACAACACCTCTCGACACCAGAATCAGGCAGGCCGTCAGAGACGTGATTGGTAGTGACAGAGGCGGCAAGGGCGAACAAGAAACGGAACTGCTGCGCAGCATCCTGGACCGTTTGAAAAAATTGGAAGGTCTTGGAACACGACACGATGAAGCCGTGTGGACAAGAGGTCTCGACGCCTCTGTCCAAAATCTGAAAATGTGGCTGGCAGAACGTGACCAAGAGTTGAGCAGCGAGGTCAAGAACCTTTCCCAGCAGATAGCCGAAGTCGGAGACCGAGCCGTGTCGCAACAGCTTTCTCCTCCAATTGACGAGAGCGTACTCGCAGACATGACGACCCTCGCCAACCTCGCGGCCGACCGTACCGTGTCCGATGTAGATTTCAACACCGCGGCAAACGGACTGAGATTGACGGAACCGCACACAGAATTCGTCGACAAAATTGTCGGCCTCCGTCAAAAGATCATCCAGATCAACACTGAACTGTCGAACGTTAGGAATCTTGGTAAAGAGGAGCTGCTCCAAGCGAAGAAAGAGATGGAGCAACAGTTGGCGACCTGTAGGCAAGATCTGGAGGAATTGCCTGCGAAACCGAGGACTACGCCGCCGAGACGCCAACGACCGCCTTCGCGACAGGGTCAACGAGGCCGGAAGAGCGGAACCACCAACCGACGAGACTTTGACGATGTCAGAGGCGGCGGCGGCGGCGGCGGCGGCGTCGACGTAAGCGTCTACGAGAAACAATTCAAGGCACCAAAACCTCTGGAGGAAAGTCTCGGCAAGATTCTGACACTGCTCACGCAACACAACGACTCGGTCAATAGAATCTCTGCACCAAACAGAAAAATGATTCAGAGAAAGTCCGTCGTGCGCGGCATCCTGGACGGCAGTAAACAGACCCTGAAAGCGAAACCGCTCACGGGTACGTCTCCCGACACCGACGGTACACACCACGACCTAGATCTGAGGACGACGTCGGCGTACAGGAGATTTGTAGAACTGTCGAAACACTTTGGGCCAACAATTACGGACGCCGAACCGAAGCTACGGCTCTTCCTGCTCGTCATCCACAACGAAGGGTTGAGCACCGACCAGGGCGTCGAGTACATCAGGCCCGCGATGTCGGCAGCCTTTGACATGGGAAAACTATTTGTGTGGATGTAAAAATAACTTGATATCGAAAATTAAAATGTTTGCATTGGAGTAAAACACAAATCAATGTACGCTTCACAACAACTCCATCCCGTTTTACCATTCAACATGACTTATCCCAGAGAGAGAGTCGGGTGGCAGGTGGACAGGTCCATGATGACGGAGGCCGTCAAAGAGGTCTTGCAACCACACCTCGACAATTTGAACACATTCGTGGGAAGTTACAAGGGCGGGAGCGGTGCGAGTCCGAGTCCAACAGCTCCACCGGTTGGTGGCGACGAGAGTGGCGATGTCAGTACGGTCTTGGCCGAAGTCCAAAAGGCTCTTAAAGCGCTCAATGAAGCGCGCAAAAAGCAGGGGGATCCTACACAAGAAATGGAAGAGTTGAGAGCAGCGCTAGAACAATTGGAGAGAGAAAAGAAGGCATTGGGAGACGCGAACGAGGCGACGCTAGCATTGATGGAGAAGGCGGCTCGAATTGTCGCCGGGTTGGATCGCGACACAGAAAATACGTTAAGTGACCTTAAAGACGCAAACCCTACATTTAGCGAAGCTTTGGGCGCGATGTCCTTAAAGCTTACGCAAGTTGAGGGGGAGCTTGGTGAAAAAAAGGGAGAACTGGCGGCACTGAACAGTGACGCGGATCGTAATAAAAAAGGCGCGGTTGCGGGCTCACGAGATAAAATCGAAGTATTAGAAGGTGAGAAGAGAGGCTTGATAAAAAAAGTTAGGGAACTTGAAGGCCGCGTTCGAGATGCAAAAAAAGAGGCCTCAGATGCATATCAACAACAACTTGATGAAAGACAAGGACAGCTGAATGCCGCCAACAAAAGATTGAAAGGACTTGACAAGAACCAAATCGTTGAAAGCTTGAAGGCAGATGTGGCAACAGCAAATGAAGCGCTGGAGCAACTGCGATCGTCGAAGGAAGAATTGGACCGAAAGCTGGCAACTGGTACCGAAAACTACGAGACACTTCAAGGACAGTATGAAGAGTTGACTGCCGAAAAACAACAATTGGGTGCACAAGTGCAGCAATTGACGGCTAAAATCGAAGGCATAGAGCGAAAGAAAAACGAGGAGCCCGCTTCTCCTAGTCACAAAGGTCCTAGCGGCGTACCCGTTACTCCCGGTGGGGAAAACGATTCGAGTGGTGATGAATTCGACTCCGCTAAAGACGCCTCGAGTGGCCCAGGTAGTAGTCAGAACTCGACCCCAAAATCATCACCATCTGGCAAAGGCCCGAGGGAAGGAGCGGGCGCGGAAGAGGCCACGGGGGCGCAGGGGGGTGATGAAGGGGGCGCGGAAGAGGCCACGGGAGAAGAGGAGGGAGAAGAGGAGGAAGAAGAGGAGGAAGAAGAGAAGGAAGAAGAGGAGGAAGGAGAGGGGGAAGGTCGAGAGGAAGAGGTGGTGGCGACAGGCTACAGTTTTTCCGCCCTGAGAGATTACCTATTCACGACACTGCAGAGGCAGGGGAAGAAGGATATAGTAAAAGGCAATAAACAATCCATTGACGCAGCTTTAATGGGAGACGGTGGGGTTATTGTAGGCGAAGACACAATTATGTTCGAGGATACAAACATGGGAAAAAAACTCGCAACAATTAGGGGTATAACAAATGATACAGACAGGGTTGCGGCGGCTGGAAATTTCATTAATATGAATGGCTTGACGGACAAAGACGGCAAAGTGATTGTAAAAGCAGGTTTCCATTCATTCGATCTCGGCAAATTGTTCATGTGGTTGTAATTTATTCATTTTAACGTAGCATCGCAGCGAGCTCATCCAGCTCCTTCCCCCACATCTCGGCAACCGTAGTCTTCCGTAGCTCAGCCAATTTCAAACTTTTCGACTCAACTTCCTTCTTCAGTTTCAAAACACGCTCCGACGTCACGTCAAACATGTTCAGGCTCGTCACGTACGAGTACGTCTTGTCTGCATCGTCAAACTTGGAGCCGAGCCTGGGCAGGCCTGCCTCCTCCAACTTGAGCAACACCTGATCCAGGAACACGTTGTCAATCACGATCGCACCCGACAGCTTGCTCTCGACAAACTTGAGCTTCGACTCCAACAGCAGCACCTCGTGCCCCAGCACTCGCAGCTGATACTCCTTGCGCAACACGTACGCCTCAACGCGCTGGCGGAAATGTTCCTCCTCGATCTCTTGAACGTTGTCGAACTTGAGGATGCGGTTTGCAGACGTGTACAGGTGCATGTTGCTCGTGCGAAGCGTCGACCCGAGTTTCAGCAGGCTGGCAACATCTTCGACGGGGCCGGCCAACAGTTTGACCGAGATGTCGACGTCGACGTCCGTGCACTTCTCCGTGTACGACTGCAGCAACTTCTTCTCCACCAGACCGTCCAGAAAGACCTTGTAGTTGGTGGTCCACGTGCCGATCGGCAGCTCCGTGATGCGCACGTCCACGCCGTCCACGCCGTCCACGCCGTCCACGCCGTCCACGCCGTCCACGCCGTCCACGCCAAAGACACCCGTCGTTTTGTAGGAACCACCCTCCACTTCGTCAACCGACCCGCGGAAGCCACGGTACCACGGCACCACAACCCCCGGGCACCTAGACGCCAGCCTCCGCCTCACGTTCTCAATCAGGTCCAGAGGATTGTACGACGGCACGTTGGTGGAAAACCCCGACCCGATGCCGCTCGCACCGTTCACCAGGGCCATCGGAATGATGGGAACGTAGAACACCGGCTCCGTTCGCACGCCGTCGTCCTCCGTGTATTTCAGGATCGCCTGGTCTTCGCGCCGGTAGATCAGGGACGTGAGCGGATTGAGCTGCACGAACGTGTACCGGGGACTCGCCGCGTCCTTGCCGCCCTGCAGCCTCGACCCGAGCTGCCCCTTCGGCAGAAGCAGGTTCACGTTGTTCGAGCCGACGAAGTCCTGCGCCATACCGGTGATCGCCGAAGATAGAGAGACCTCGCCGTGGTGGTAGCACGACTTGTCCGCCACGTAGCCGCACAGCTGCGCCACCTTCATCTCGTTGTTGCCGAGCGCACTTTTAGAGAAACACCCAAACAAAATCTTGCGCTGCGAAGTCTTGAGGCCGTCGATCGCAGAAGGGATCGAACGCCTCACATCGCTCTCCGAAAAGTGCTTGAGCTCCAGGTGCACGAACTGGGAAAGGCTGACCTCCTTCTGTGTGTTGAGCAACACCTCGGACCTGTCGTAACTGGACAACCAGGCCTTGCGGTCGTTCGCCTTGTCCTTGGAGAACGCCAGCTGCATGGCGCCCAGGGAGTTTGAATCTCTCCCAAAAGTCACCAGAGCCGAAGAGAAGTCCTTGAAATATTGCTTGCTCTCGTCGCCCGTTGATGAACCAAGCCCCTTCAGGTACTTGAGCCTGAACGTCTTGGCGGCGGGGTCGGACTTCGTCCATTCCTCGAACTCGAACTCGTTGTAAAACAACTTGGTGGTGCCGCCAGGACCCGAAGCGCGGACGATCGGCGTCGCCATGTTCTTGACGTAGCCAGCATCAATCAAGTCCGGCCAGAAGATGTCGAACACGTTCAGCAAAAGCCCCTTGATGTGCGTACCTGTTCAACACGCAACACGTTCAGGAACAGCTCATGAATGCACACAATTTGAACGACAGCCTCGGAAATTTGTACAGCGTAGGGTTAGTGTACGCACCGTCGGTGTCGGCGTCCACCACCAGGACCACGCTGCCGTACCGAAGCTCCTTTCGCGACCTGGCGTCGTCGTAAATTTTGCCCTGCTGCAGCCCCAGAATCTTTTTGAGGTTCGTGATTTCGGTATTGGACGCAACCTGCGAGGCGCTCGCGTCCCTGATGTTCAGCAGCTTGCCCTTGAGCGGGAAACAGCCGCAGTGATCACGGTCCGAGCTTTTCAGACCGCTGAGCAGCATGGTGAGCGCGCTGTCTCCTTCGCAGAGAAACAGCACGCATTTGCTGGAATCGCGCGTCCCGGCCTTGGCCGCGTCGTGCAGCTTGGCGACCTTGACCTTCCCCAATTTGCGCCCGTCGGTGGCGTTCAGCACCTTCCTCTCCCTGTTTTTGACAAAAGACTCCACGGCGCCCGCCAGCCCCGACCTCGCGATCTTGGCGATGAAGGCATCGGGGAGCACGCACGACAACCCGAACTTGTCCGGCGTCGTGCTCAGGTAGTTTTTGCACTGAGACCTGTAGACGGGGTTCTCGACAAAGGCCGAGACGACCACCGTCAGGCAGTCCTTGATCACGCTCGGTTTGAGCGCCGGGGTCTTGAACTTTTTCTTGTAGTGCTCCAGCAGGCGTCTTATCAGAGGGTCGACGGCGTGCTTCAGATGCTCGCCGCCGTCGAGCGTGGCCGTGCCGTTGACGAAGCTCACCGAGCGGAACGCGCCGTGGTCCGGCGTCACGCCGATCGACACGCGCCACCGTTCGTTGACGGTGACAGAAAAACGCGAGGCCGCGTCGGGAACGTACAGCCTCGCGTAGTCGTCGAACTTGCCCACCGGTATCTTGGCGCCATTGAACCAGACCTTGATCGTGTCCAGTGATACCGCACTTATCTCGTAGCACCGCCGCCGAAGGATGCCCTCGATGTCCGGCGTGATCTTCTCCGGCATGCTGAATCTTGCAAAGTCCGGAGAATACGTGATCTTCGTGTACGGCTTCCCACCGAACTTGGTGAGCACCGGCGGGTTGATCACGCTCATGTTATCTTGGAAAGTTTGGCGGTACTTGACACCGGCATCGGCGTCCACGGTCTCGACCATGAAAGTGGTCGAGAAGATGTTTCCCAGCTTCGCGCCCAGACCCTGCCTACCCGAATTCAACTTCTTGACGGTGTCGTCGTAGTTGGACGATGACAGGAGGTGCCCAAAAATCAGCTCTGGGGCACGTATGTTGCCGTGCTCCTCGAGAATCCCACTGAAAATCCCGTCTCCGTCATTGACGACACTGATACAGTCCGCCTCGACAACAACCCTGATTGTTTTCGTCCGCTGTACGATCGTCGAGCCCTCCTCGTGAGCCGCACTGACTCTGTCGGCAGCGTTCATCAGGATTTCTTCGAAACACTGCAAGAAACCAGGAGCGACCGTCATTTCTTTCGTCTCGAGATTGCCGCTGCCGTCGATAATGGTGTTCGCCGAAGTGTGTGGCGAAATCGAACCCACGTACATGTCGGGCCTCAGGAGGACGTGCTCTCTTTGACTGACTTTTAGGTACTTTGGGGTACCTTTAGGACCATCGCCATCATCGCCGACCGGACGCTTGGAAGGGGCCATGGTTCCCGTCGGTGGTTGTGAGAGAAGGTTTCTCTTGTACAATTTGTTATTTTGGGAAAACTTTGGGGTTAGTAGTTTTGAAGGCAGCGGAAAGGCGGGCGTCGACAAAATGTTGTTTTCCTGCGTCTAATTGGCCTTTGGGAGACTGCTGGAGATGCAGCCAAGATCTGGCACCGGTACACAAGATACCACCCGTATGACAGCTTGTAACCAAACGTATCCAACCCTCGCCAAACAGCCTATTAAAACGGGGCAAATTTGGAGACGAATTCGATACCGCAAGATGGTCTCACCCCCTCTGCTTCTAAAGCCTCGGGAGAGCTTAAATCTTACGTTGGACGCACGTTCGTGCTTAAGCTATTTTAAAGAGCGTATACGAGACCCTGTATGTATGTTACTACTACGACTTGCGCTTGCCTAGAACGGATGTCTCTGCTGAGTGGTGCTCAGATGCACAGCGAACCATGATGTTGTATCCGGAGTTGACGTCTCGATCTATCACTAGCCCGCACTCTCTGCAGAGATATGTCTTCGCCGAACCAAGGTCTTTTCTCAGATGGCCACACCGCAAACATGCCTGTGACGTGTACGACTCGTCCTGCTCGACCACAACTTTGTTGAGTAGCCCGGCTTTGTACTTTAGCCTTTGTCTGAAAGAGTAGTGACTCAAGTATGAAAACATCCTCTTGTTGCTGGAAGACTGTCCCGTCTTGGACATGAGAGACTGAACACCGATCTTCCCGACGACAATAACGTCGTATTTGTCCAAAAGATGCTTGATGGTTTTCCAGTGTAGGTCGTCTGCAAGGTTCTTGGCTCTCGCTTGACAGCGGTACCAAGCTTTCCTCAGCTTTGTCCTCCTCTTCACACACGTTGCGTCCTCCATCTTCTTGGCGATGGAGATCTTTTTGGAGCGTTCCTTTTCAAAACGGTAACGGGTGCCAATTCCAAGCTCGAGAACGTCACCCGAGCTAGAAGAACACGTGAACGCTGTCCGAAGCCCAGGGTCAATCCCGATGACACGTGGTTCCGTAGATTCGTCGATCTGCATCTTATCAACGCTTACTTCTTCCGGTATGATGATGTACCATCTGCCAAAACAGTACGATATCTTGCAGTCTTTCAAGGGCTTGTGTCGACCAGGTACTTTCGAAAAGAGTTCACTCGTCCGAACGCGGAGAGAGTGCATTGCGTCTGTTCCGAAAAAGCAGACCGTGTCTTCGTCGAACACGATTGATCTTTTCTGCAGCTCGATAGAATCGGATGTGAGACCCCTAGACTTGAATTTCAACTCGAATGGCTTCCTTTTCCTGTAACGACGCCGCCCTTTGAACTTCCCGGACTTGCGCATCTTCTTAATTCTCGCCTTTCCGAATTTGTTCCTCTGTAGTCGCGCCTTATACGCCGCACGAGCGCTCTTGAAGTTCTTCACGAGATCTCGGGTCCCTGACTTTCTTACGTCGGACGGTGTTGATTTCATGTCTTGCAGGCGAGAGTTTTCGTCTGTTTCACGTGAGGTGACTACAAGTTTATTCAGTAGAAGGGTTGGTTTTGCCTTCTTGGCCTTGACGAGACGCAGGGCTTCGTTGTAGGTTTGTCTCGCTGAGTTCATCCACTTTCGCAGCACTTTCTCTTGCTCCTTACGTGGTTTGAGACGTATCTTGCGCGCCTTTGTTCGTGTACCTTCTGCGTCCGGAGAACGCATAGATGTTGGCCATAAGATTTCCCGAGAATTCCTGTTTGGGAGAGCATATGTCTTCGTTTTGAACCACGAGCCATGTATTCCACTTTCTTCGTTGCGATTCACATAGGTCGAAAGTGAGTTCACAGAGCCTATCCCTGTGCGTGATAACAGCGTGGTCGACACCAGCTTCGAGAACGGCGTCAGCCATTCACAGAACGTTTTATTTCGATTCTGAGACATGACTCATGTCGATCGATTCTGGCTGCTGGTGATTCTAACCAACAAAATAAAAAGTGAGAAACAAACGCAGTTCACATCTTCAATTTTTTTTCTAACGATTGGTAACTATTGGAAATATTTGGTGCTGGATTTAGTTGACCAGTAAACCCCCCGGTGATAATTGGTTTCCGCGAAAATCCAGTCTTATCGCCACCAAAAACCCGAACGGGCTCCAAAAACAGTGAAAAATGGTGGGCATGTAGGCACCGCCTATTGTAACACACATGCAAAATTTCAGGGCCCACATCCACTGTTTAGCCGAGTTGTGCGCCACAAAGAGCCCAAATAAATAATAAAATAATTGAAAAAACGGCAGTGAAACGTGTTTTCGCCGTAACTTCTCAATCGATGGGCCGATTTCACTCGTTTTTTCTTCTGTATTCATACAATATCATCGGGCGTCCATTGCACCGACACAGGGGGGCAATGGGCGAAGTGCGGAAAACTCGGATTTCGTGCGTGGGGCGGTGACTTGTTTGCCTACCAAAAAATCCAAAATGAGCCAGCGGTGCGGCGCCAGCTTTTTCGAGGGAGGTGCGACCGCCAAGACACCACAACGAGGCGATAGAAACAAATGGCCATCACGCGATAAGCCACGTACATACTATAGGAGGCGAAAGGGGGCGGTCACGCGCGCTGCGGGAATGTTTGATGAGCACGTGGCCACGGTACAAGTTTGAAATGTGAGCGTATACAGCGGCGGCTTTGACGCGACGCAGCAAAAACACGCGCGTATGCGGCGTCGTGCACAGAGACACCTTCCCCCCCCCCCTCCTGCTACCATGCAGGTCTACAGAGTCTTGCCCCGTGAACTGGTACCCGCTGCCGGTGTCGACACTGCACCTGTGAGAGACGGGAGGGGAAATGTTGGCACAGGGGTATCGCAAATAGGAGCGTGTTTCCCAAAAAAAGGTACGTGGTGTTTACAGGCTGTTGTACCCCTCTCCCACTTTTTCCGGACTCCAGCCCGCACCATCTCCAGCTACGCCGAGACGCAGGTGAGATTACCGAGAGGGATAGTCAGACCGTGTCATAGGGACGATCCTTGTGAGATAAAGGCGTGTGCGGGAGAGAGTGGCATGAGGGTCGCAAATGATAGCATGGTGGACGCTTGTTCGGCGCGCTCGCGACACACACGCATGCGACGGCACTGACGATTAGAGCACGGGCACGCCACAGGATGGCGCAGATCGGGATAGCCTAAACACCTGTGCACCGGTCTCCAGTCGAGTCCGAAACGTGTGTCGTGGTTTGTGAGGGACACGGAGCTCGGTTTGGTACTCCACGCGGCAGCGCGGACGTGGCGCTTTTTCGTTCAAGAGTATCTCATGGTGCGAAACAACCCGAATAATTTCCCGCTCTGAACGCCACGCACTCCGTGCCATCGAAGCCGGCTCGCTACACCCCACTCCCCACGCGCGCTCGGTCATTGCCGTTGTACCATTGTTATTGATGACGCTGCGCTCCCGGGCTCACGTCCGGGATGGCCTTTTGTTCTTTGCGCGAGTCCCCTTTCTTGATGTGTTTTTGAGGGTGACGAAAAGCCTGACCCGTCTGTGAAAATTTGACTTCGCCCACACATGATCACGCCCCCAATGTCATCGCAAGGCAAGCGAAACTGGGAGGAGGCGCATCTGCAGCCGCAAGCCGCAGGATTCGCGTGGTACAGAGGCGTCGGGCAGTGCACAAGGTACAATTATTGGCAGATGTTTCGGGCGCACATGGAATCCTCGCCTCGGTTTATTTCGGAGCAATAAGCGGATATTTCCCCGATCAGATGGTCACGGTTTCTTGTTTCAGCAGCTTGCTGGCCGGCTAGTTCCACCCCCACAGCCCGCGCGCATTCGGTTTCTAGGGCTTACGTCCCCGCGTCTCCTTGTGAGTTTTTCGGGCAGTCCGGATTCATGCCGTGGCCTGTCCGCACATTTAGAGAAAAAGTACTGCTTAACCCAGCACCCCGGGATGCGCATTCGTTGGAATTCTTGGCCTTTCAATATAACGCGACCGAACCAACTTGACCAAGAAGAATATCCTCCCTCGTGCGTGCGCACGGTGCATCTTTTGCCTAACACCCGTGTCCGGGAAGTGCCCCGACGCGGAGATGAACTCGGAGGGGATGGCGTCGACCGGGTCGAATCATGTGGACGCCAACAATAATGTAAAGGTTTTGATCTCTTTGACGCCGTTCAGTTTCTTTATCCAGATTTGTCCGGAGAAGTTTGTGGCGGGGCCCACCCTTTCTCCTTCCTGTGCTCCTCTTGTCTCTCTCCCACCCTGTTTTGCTTGTCGCCCACC
>JAMASZ010000286.1 GCA_023301585.1 Alphaproteobacteria bacterium
GTAAATGGTGCATCATCATCACCTTTTGGCTCAGGAACATGTTTTAGAACCAAGTCTAGTAACGGGTGAAGGTTTTCACGCGGACCATCTAGGCTATCACAACACCAACCATCACGACCCGATGCGTATAATACAGGGAAGTCTAATTGTTCGTCTGTCGCGTCTAATGATGCGAAAAGGTCAAATACTTCATTTAGAACATCGTCTGGACGCGCATCGCCACGGTCAATCTTATTAATAAGAACAACTGGACGCATGCCTAATTTAAGAGCTTTACCAAGAACGAATTTTGTTTGTGGCAATGGACCTTCAGCAGAGTCAGTTAAAAGGATAACACCGTCACACATGCTTAATACGCGCTCAACTTCACCACCGAAATCGGCGTGTCCTGGGGTATCGATAATGTTGATACGAGTTCCATCCCAGTCAATAGATGTACATTTAGCAAGAATTGTAATCCCACGCTCTTTTTCAAGATCGTTTGAGTCCATTACGCGTTCATCAACTTGTTGATTGTCACGGAATGAGCCACTTTGTGCCAAAATGGAGTCGATTAAGGTTGTTTTACCATGGTCAACGTGGGCAATAATGGCAATGTTACGTAAGTTGCGTGTCATATCTTTTCTCAATTCTTTCAAAAGCATCGCTTTTGCTTGCTTTTATCTAGTTTTTAATAGGTTTGGGACTATGTACAGGGATTGATAGGAAAAAGCTAGTAAAAAGCACTAAAAGTCAGTGCAACGACCGCCTTTTTCCCAATCGCCGTATCTGGTTGGCTCTGGTCCTTCTTGACCGCCAAATTCCTCGACTTTTTTGAGGTGTTCCTCTTGTGCTTTTTCTGGCGCTTTATCCAGATTAGCGTTAAGGTCGTTTTCTGTATTTTTAGGCTTCTTATTTTTCATGAAGCCAGTTATATCCTTATGTTGAATAATTGAAAAGTATAAATTAATGGAAATTATGAAACCTTACCGTAAACGAATTGATGATTTGGATGACCAAATCGTTGACTTACTGGTTGCGCGTGAAGAGGTGATTAAAGAAGTGGCGATTATTAAGGTCGAGCACAATATTCCTTTCATTATTCAATCGCGGATAGATGAGGTGAAAAACCGTTGTATGGAGCGTGCAAAATCACAAGGAGCTTCATCAGAAATTATCGAAAAATTATATACAGCACTCATCAATTTTTCATGTGACTTAGAAGATGAAATTGCCAAAGAAATATCAACAATTGAAAAACAGAACGGACAATCTTAATGAACGATTCTCATAACCCTGATATGGAACATGGTATCCATACCCGCGCAATTGCCTTAGATGTTTTGGCTGAAGTTATTTTGCGAAAAACTCCGCTTGATCAAGTTCTAACCCGTCACAAAGAATTTAACTTTTTGGAAGGTCGCGAAAGAAATTTGGCGCGCATGATTATTGCGACTGCGTTACGCCATAAAGGTCAGTTAGATGATTTAATTATGCGCATGCAAGCTAAACCACAAGAGATTAGTCCGCCAAGCTTAAAGATCGTTTTGTATGTTGGTATAACCCAAGTATTGTTTATGAATGTTCCTGATCACGCCGCCGTGGACACAACCGTAACACTTGCAGAGCAATCAGGGTTTTTAAATCAAAAAGGCTTTGTAAACGCTATCCTGCGCCGTGTTATTCGCGAAGGTAAAGACATTGTAGCGAAACAAGATCCTGTTCAAACCAATATACCAGATTGGCTGTTGCAAGAATGGATTGCAGATTATGGGCTTACTACAACAGCAGAAATTTCAAAAAGTTCGCTGACCGAAGCAAGCCTTGATATCAGCGTCGCAAAAGCAGAAGAGCTTGAGTATTGGTCAAATGAATTAAACGCTGTTGTACTTCCAACAGGAAGTCTACGTTTACCTTCTGGTGGTGGAGCAATTCCAGAATTTAACGGTTTCGATGACGGTTTATGGTGGGTTCAAGATGCTTCTGCCGCACTACCTGTTCATATTTTAGGAAATGATTTATCAGGAAAAACTATCATCGATTTATGTGCGGCTCCTGGTGGAAAAACAGCACAGCTTGCCGCACGTGGCGGCGACGTTATTGCGCTGGATCGTTCTGCAAAAAGATTAGAAACATTAAAAGAAAACATTGCCCGCTTAACACTTCCAAATGATGTTGAGGTCGTGGTCGGTGATGGTTCTGTTTGGCAACCAAAAGAACCCGTTGATATTGTGCTTCTTGATGCCCCATGTTCGGCGACAGGAACTATCCGTCGTCACCCAGATATTTTACATTTAAAAGGTGAAAAAGATGTCGCCCAATTACGCGATATCCAATCACGCTTATTAGAAAACTCTGTCGCAATGGTGAAGTCTGGTGGAACATTAATTTACTGCACATGTTCCCTACAAAAATCCGAAGGCGAAGGACAGGTTGAAACATTTTTATCAACGCACCCAGAATTTTCACGCGCTCCGATCACAGCAGAAGAAGTCGGTGGTATCGACACGCTCATTACACCAGAAGGCGACATCCGCGTTCTTCCGTTCCATCTAGCCCCACATGGTGGTATGGATGGATTCTATGTTGCGCGTTTAAAAAAGGCATAGAAGCAGTGAAAATAAATTTTCCAATAATTTAGCTTCTACCATTTGCCCTGTGGATAAAACTTCTGTACACTAAGAATCATAGGGTATTCGCTCTATTTATTTTTAAGTAAATTCTTGTAACGAAAGTTAACAAATGTCTCAAAACATACGGATTGCACCGTCGATTTTGTCTGCCGATTTCTCTCAACTTGGCGCTGAAGTAGAAGCCATTGATACCGCCGGCGCTGATTACATTCACATTGATGTCATGGACGGACACTTCGTTCCCAATCTGACATTCGGCGCACCAATCGTAAAAGACATTCGTAAATGCTCTAAGAAAATATTTGATGTTCACCTAATGATAGCGCCTGTTGACCCTTATCTTGAAGGCTTCGCAGAAGCTGGTGCAGATATCATCACAATCCACGCAGAAGCTGGTCCTCACTTACACCGTTCGCTTCAAGCTATTAAAGCGCTGGGTAAAAAAGCGGGCGTTGCCCTAAACCCGGGCACACCAACAACATGCTTAAACCATGTCATGGATTTGGTTGATTTGGTTTTGGTTATGACCGTAAACCCTGGGTTTGGTGGTCAAAGCTTTATTGACGTTCTTGATAAAATCGAAGACGTACGTGCCCGCATTGATGCGACAGGACGTGACATTGACCTCGAAGTTGATGGTGGTGTTACTGTCGAAACAGCCAAACAAGTTATTGCCGCTGGAGCAAATGTTTTGGTCGCTGGAACATCTGTCTTTAAAGACGGTCCAGAAAAATACGCTGAAAATATTTCAGCTCTAAGAGGATAAAATGCACGCGCTCCTATATAAAATTCAGGACAAGGTCAGATGTAAGGCAAGCCAACTTGCCTATAACTCCTTTTTATATAACTGGAGCCTTGGCGGCACAATCCCACAAGACTTACTGTTCAGTCCACGTGATTTATGGTCAGGCAGTGCTGAAAATGCTAGATGGTTAATGAACTCGGGAACCTTTACAATTGAAGGCGATCACCTAGAATTATCCAACTCAAATTGGCATCCAGAAGACGTTGATAGTAAGTGGATTGAACACATACACGGCTTTGATTGGATTCGTGATTTACGCGCCCTTGGCGGTGACCAAGCCAGACGCGCGGCACGCTTAATGGTTGAAAACTGGATTGATAACCATGAAAATTGGCATGAGGTTTATTGGCGTCCCGATATCTTAGGTCAGCGTTTATCGAACCTACTTGCTGGTTATGATTTCTTTGGCGAAAGTGCCGATGAGTCGTTCCAAATGATGTTCTTAGACTCTGTTGTACGTCAACTACGCCATCTTGCGCGTTCTGTCCCAAGCAACTTGTCAGGCATAAACTTATTATACGCTATCAAGGGGCTGGCTTATGGTGGCTTAACGATTGAAGGTCGCGAAAACTATTTAGAAATTGCGCTTCATTTACTAGACAAAGAAATTGATAAACAAATTTTAAGCGATGGCGGGCATATCAGCCGTAATCCACGTACGCTTTTGGAAGCTATCCAAATCTTAATCGATATCCGCGCAGCGCTTCGTCAGGGTGGCTACCCTGCGATTGAAAAGATTCAACATGGGTTGGATCGCGCCGTTCCCGCTGTACGTTTCTTTAGGCATGCTGATGGTGCGTTTGGGTTGTTTAATAATACCCAAGAAAACTCACCTGATTATATTAAGAGTATTATCATGCAGGCAAGCGTACGCGCGAAAACGTTAAATTCTCTCCCGCATACTGGTTATGAACGCATTTCGCAGGGCAAATCACTGTTAATTGCTGATGTTGGCAAGCCACCAGTTTGGCCCTACGATCAAAACACGCATATCGCGCCTTTATCATTTGAATTCAGCAGTGGACGCGAACGTATATTCGTTAATTGTGGCACGCACCCAACGTCAAAAGAATGGCAAGACGCTCTTCGCTCTACACCAGCTCATAACACACTTATCATTGATGATCGTAATATGTGTGACGTACAACGTGACGGCTCAATGGGGCATCGCGCTAAAACCGCAATTGTTGACCGCGATGACCAAGATCATTGCAGTATTGTTAACGCCTGTCATGATGGCTACGTTCCTGTAAATGGCATTACGCATCGTCGTCGATTCTACATGGCTGATAACGGACATGATTTGCGCGGTGAAGACAGCTTATCTAGCTCGATTGATATTTCAGTACCCCACGATATTGCTATTCGTTTTCACTTGCACCCAAATGTTGGTGTGTCACTTGTTCAAGGTGGGCATGAAGCATTGTTGCGTTTAAACAACGGTACTGGGTGGCGATTTACGATTGCTGATGGTGAACTTGAGCTAGAAAATAGCGTGTATCTTGGTGAAGGCGTACGCCCTCGCAAAACTAAGCAACTTGTTATTCGCGGTAAAGTTAATAACAACTTCGAACAGTTCAAATGGGCTCTTCAGCGCGAAGGTAAATAATTCTAAAAATATAAATTTGTTCTTGTAATGTTCTTTATTTAAGATTATCCTTTTAAGGTAATTAATAATGAGGAAGACGTAGAACTGTACGTTTTTCTTGAAACCCAAACAAAAATTGAGGAACGAACTGAGTAACTCTGATTTCTCAACAGTTTCAATATCTTATGAGGTGCTAAAATGGCCAAATCTGCCCGTAACTATGCTTGTCAGTCTTGTGGTTCTGTCACCACTAAGTGGGCTGGTAAGTGCGAATCGTGCAACGAGTGGAACTCTATCGTTGAAGAAGAAACCCGCGCCGCCGTCCCTAAAGGATTAGGCACAAAGCAAAAGGGGCGTTCTATCCAATTTGTGGATTTGAAGACCCCAGCTAATGAGACTAAACCAGCTAGACATATCACAGGGATAGCGGAATTTGACCGCGTAACTGGTGGTGGTTTGGTACAAGGTTCTGCACTCTTAATCGGTGGGGACCCTGGTATTGGTAAGTCGACTTTGTTACTTCAGGTTGTTTGTAAGCTCGCATTATCAGGAAAGAAATGCGTGTACGTATCAGGTGAGGAAGCCGTTGACCAAGTCCGCCTTCGTGCGCAGAGATTGGGGTTAGACCAAGCAAGCGTAGATCTAGCGTCAGCAACAAGCGTTCGTGATATTGTCTCTACAATGGAAGACAACTCTCAAAGTATAGACTTGATGGTGATTGATTCTATTCAAACAATGTATGTCGATACGGTCGATAGCGCCCCTGGCACTGTCACGCAAGTACGTACGTCAGCACAGGAAATTATACGTGCAGCGAAGCGTCATAACATCGCCGTCCTATTTGTTGGGCATGTCACCAAAGACGGACAAATTGCTGGTCCTCGTGTGTTAGAGCATTTGGTTGATGCCGTTTTGTACTTTGAAGGCGACAGAGGTCATCAGTTTAGGATTCTACGAACGGTAAAGAATCGATTCGGACCTACGGATGAAATTGGTGTCTTCGAAATGGCACATGAGGGATTGGTTGAAGTCGCAAACCCATCTGAGTTGTTTTTAGCACAGCGTCAGGACAATGTTGCAGGCAGTGCAGTATTGGCTGGTTTAGAGGGGACACGACCAGTTTTGGTTGAGGTCCAAGCGCTTGTGGCACCGACAGCGTTGGGTAATCCAAGACGTGCGGTAATTGGTTGGGATACGAATCGTTTGGCGATGGTTTTGGCTGTGCTGGAATCGCGCTGTGGTGTTGTGTTATCTGATAGTGATATTTTCTTGAATATTGCAGGCGGTATTAGAATCTCTGAACCTGCAGCAGATATGGCTGTGGCTGCAGCGCTTATTAGTTCTAAGATGGGTAAGCCATTGCCTGGTAATACGGTGTTTTTCGGTGAAATTGGCTTATCGGGTGAGGTGCGAACAGTTTCGCAACCTGATACGCGTATTAAGGAAGCAGGCAAGTTAGGTTTCGAGAAAGCGTTAATTCCTGCCCCACCAAAGTCTAAGAAAAAGAAAGGTGGTTATGCGATAAATGTTCATCAAATCGATCACCTTGATGATTTAGTAGCAATGTTCAGAGAATGAGGCTAAAATCCTGACAGTATAAGTAATAAGTCTAAAGGTCTTCTCATGTTAATCGATATCGTTGTTGCAATTATAGTTCTAATTTCAGCTGGAATTTCTTTCTTCCGCGGTCTTATCCGCGAGTGTCTAACCATTCTTGGTGTTGTGGGTGGTTTAATGGCAGCAGTGACGTTTGGTGGTTCTTTGACGCCAATGTTTAAAGGTTGGTTTGGCGTTGTTGAGGGCGAAGATGTTGGTAAGTTATTTGATTTAATTCCAATTGATATCGTAGCGACATTCTGTGCTTATGCCGCGATATTCTTAATTGTCTTAATTGTGATTTCAATTATTAGCCATTTCGTTTCTGGTGCTGTGCGCGCCATGGGACTGGGACCAATTGACCGTACCTTAGGGGTTATTTTCGGGATTGTGCGTGCTGTTGTTTTAATGGGATTAGCTTACTACCCATTTCATATTTACATGGATAAGGGCTCAAAGGATAAGTACTTTGGTGAGAGTAAAACACATTATGTGATTGAAAAAACATCGGGCGTGCTTGCAAAGTTTTTACCGAAGCCTAAGGACATTGAAAACAAGGTTGAGGAAGCTGCAGACGCGGCTGAAGGATCGATTAAGAAACAGCTTTTAGATAAAGAAATTCTTTATAATGAAGGCCGTAAACTTCAACAAAAAAAATCTGATAAGGAAAATGGTGTTGGGTATGAAGAAGAACAGCGCCAAGAATTAGATGAGTTAATGAATCGCCCAGTTCAGTAAACCCTAGTGAGCATATCCATCGCTCAATAATAAATTTAAACTTCGCTTAATAAGCCCAAAACTTGTGAGTCATCTTGGTCAGTGTTGGCTTGTTTAACACTATCGTTACGCGCTTTTTCTAGCTCATCAAAATAGTCTTGATTAACGTCTGACGTTACATATTTTCCATCAAAAACAGAGCATTCAAATTCTCGAATTTTATCACCTTCTTCACTTGGTGTAGCAGCTTTGAGTAAGTCTTCTAAGTCTTGGTAGACAAGCCAATCAGCGCCAATTTCTTCTTCTATTTGCTCTTCGGTTTTTCCATGTGCAACTAGTTCTGATTTGACAGGCATATCAATACCGTAGACGTTTGGATAGCGCACAGGCGGGGCGGCGGATGCGAAGTAAACTTTCTTTGCGCCAGCATCACGCGCCATATCAATAATCTGTTTACAGGTTGTGCCACGAACAATTGAGTCATCAACGAGAAGCACGTTTTTATCTTGGAATTCTAAACTAATTGGGTTTAGTTTTTGCTTAACAGATTTTTGGCGTTCTTCCTGACCTGGCATGATGAATGTTCTGCCGATGTAGCGATTTTTAACGAATCCCTCACGGAATTTAAGGTCAAGATGGTGCGCCAACTCCATTGCGCTAGGGCGGCTGGATTCTGGTACTGGAATAACAACATCAATGTCGTGGTCTGGGTGCAGACGTTTAATTTTATCAGCTAAATATTCACCCATTCTAACACGTGCTTTATAAACGGAACTACCGTCAATGATTGAGTCCGGACGAGCAAAGTAAACATGTTCGAAGATACAAGAGGTGTCGCTTGTTTTTTCGGCGCATATTTTTCTATGTAATTGACCTGTTTCATCAATGTAAATAGCTTCACCAGGTTGCACATCATCAACGATATCAAATCCAAGTGCGTTAAGAGCAACACTTTCTGAGGCAATCATGTATTCTGTTTTTCCATTGGCGTCCGTGCGTTGCCCATAAATTAGGGGGCGAATACCGTTAGGATCTCTGAAGCCAATCATGCCGTGCCCTGCAATAAGCACGACAACTGCATATGCTCCTTGGCAACGCTCATAGACGTTATGAATTGTGTTAAACACAGTTTCAGGCGTTACATTTTTTTCGTTCTGGCGCTCTAATTCTCTTGCGAAGATGTTTAGAAGGACTTCAGAATCAGAACTTGTGTTGATGTGTCTTAAATCAGTTTTTAAAATATCATCTAAAAGCTGTGTTTGATTTGTAAGGTTTCCGTTATGAGCTAAAACAATCCCATAAGGTGAGTTTACGTATAAAGGTTGCGATTCGGCGCATGACGCGCTGCCTGCTGTTGGGTATCGGACGTGACCAATGCCGATATTCCCCTGTAATCGGCGCATGTGGCGCGTACGGAAAATATCACGTACTAAGCCGTTATCTTTTCTTAAGAAAAATTGACCTTTGTCTTCGGTGACGATGCCTGCGGCGTCTTGTCCGCGGTGTTGTAATATAGTGAGCGCGTCAAAGAGCGATTGGTTTACGGGGGAGTGAGCAAAGAGTCCGGCGATTCCACACATAGAAACATTTCTTTCAAAAATAGTATTTTACAACTAGTTAAACCTATAGTCTATTGAGCATCTCAAATTATTGATAAACGTAAGATTTTACAAGGAAATAATGAGTGTTATGACAGATATATCCCTTAAAGGTAAAACAGCTTTGATTACAGGCGCATCAAAAGGAATTGGTGCGGCTGTCGCAAAAGCGTACGCATCCAAAGGCGCACATGTCATTTTGTTGGCACGTAACGTTTCAGGATTGGAAAAAGTTGATAACGAAATTCGTGAAGCGGGCGGTCAAGCAACCTTAATGCCGTTTGATTTGAACCAACTTGATGAGCTAGAGAAGCTAGGTCCTGTTATTCACGATAGATTTGGTGGGCTGGATATTTTGGTTGCGAATGCTGGAATGTTAGGGACGCTTAAGCCGTTACCGCAAATTAGTATGCGTGAGTTTCAGCAAGTTTTACAAACGAATGTAACGGCTAATTTTCAATTAATACGTACGCTAGACCCGCTTCTTAGGAGTGCTGAGGCGGGGCGTGCTATTTTTGTTACGACAAGTGGGCAGGTGACTAATGGGCGTGCTTATTGGGGCACATATGCGCTTAGTAAGGCAGCTTTAGATAGTATGGTTCGTGTCTATGCCGATGAAACGAGACAGACGAATTTAAGAGTGAATTTGATTGACCCAGGTTCCGTGCGTACGGATATGCGTGCTTCGGCGAAGCCTGGGGAAAACCCAGAAACATTAACATCGCCAGATGACGTTGCTGAGTTGTTCATAAAATTAACCTCCCCGTCATTAGAAAATCACGGAGAGGTTTTTAGATTTGATGAGTTAAGTGATTAAGCTGCTTTTGCTGCGCTTAAAGCTTCTGGATTTGAAATTTCCAGTGTACGTGTTGGGAATGGAATAGAAATTCCGTCCTTGTCCAAAGCTTCCTTGATGTTTTTCAAGAAATCCCATTGAACTACGAAGAAATCTTCTGTTTTTGTCCAGATACGAACTTTGATGTTCACAGAAGAATCGGCCATTGCTTCAACAGCGATGATAGGCTCTTTACCTTTTGTTTGGATAAGGCGTTTTTCTTTTTTCAATACAGAATCGATTGTTTTGAATGCTTTGTTGATGTCAGAATCATAGCTAATGCCAACTGTAATATCTTGTCTACGTTGCTTGTTACGTGTGAAATTCACAACTTCTGAGCCCCAAACTGTACTGTTTGGCGCGAAAACATACTTGTTATCAACGGTTGTAAGTTCTGTACCGAATAAACCTAAAGAGCTCACAGTTCCGCCAGTGCCGCCATATTCAATGTAATCACCAACAGAGAAAGGACGAAGAATAAGCATCATTACACCAGCTGCAACATTGCTTAATGTCCCTTGAAGCGCCAAACCAATTGCTAAACCAGCAGCACCAAGAACGGCTAACAAACTTGCCATTGGAATACCGAATAAACCAATTACTGTGATTCCTGCGATAGCAAGAATAAAGTATTTAGCTAACTTACCTAGAAAGGTTTGTAATGTTGTATCTAATTTATTGATGTTAGCGATGCGATTAGCAATCCATTTTCCAATGATGCGTCCAGCAATTAAAATTGCGATAGCAGCGATAACTTTCATTCCCCATGAAACGGCTAATTCAATGTGTTCAGGGGAAATTTCTGTAGGTAAATCCATTTGTACGTCCTTTACGTATTTAGTTTATAAATAATAAAGGCGTTATAGACGGTTTTATAATAAGAATCAAATTTTAGTGATATGGGTTTTTACTGGTTCTGATGAGCAGGCGAACTGGTATTCCCTGCAAGTCGAAATCATCGCGTAAACCGTTTGTAATATAGCGTTTATATGTTTCTGGCAGATCCTTCGGACGTGATACCCAAAGGGAGAAAGTCGGCGGACGAATATTAATTTGCGTAATATATTTCAAGCGGTTTGGGCGACCTTCATATAATGGGGCAGGGTGTTGGCTTTCACGCTCGGCTAACCATCTGTTCATTTTGCTAGTTGAAACACGTTTGTTCCAAAGGGCGTAAGTGTCCAAAACAGTTTGCATTAGGAAACCGAGGTTCTTGTTATTAAGCGCAGAAATACTGACTGATGGGATGTTACGAACCTGCCCAAGGGAGGTTTCCATCTTATAATTAATCATATCAATCATCTCTTTGCGGGCTTCTTCACCTTTAATGAGATCTGATTTATTGACGGCAATGATGAGTGCGCGCCCTTCGCTGATAACGTGGTCAGCAATTTGTAGGTCTTGTTTTTCTAAAATCATTTCAGCGTCAATGACTAGGACAACCACTTGTGCCAGGCGAATGGCGCGAAGGCTGTCTTCAATCGCCATTTTTTCGATGTTATGATTAATTTTAGCCTTTTTACGCATTCCGGCCGTATCGACCAAACGAATTTTGCGGTCGTTATATTGCCAATCAACGGCAATGGCATCACGTGTAATACCAGCTTCTGGTCCTGTCATGACACGATCATCATTTAACAGTGAATTTAATAAAGTAGATTTCCCGACGTTTGGGCGACCAACAATCGCAATTTTAATTGGGTTTTCTGAATCGTCGCGAATGCTTAGAGCCGCGAAGTCAAAATCTTCTCGTCCCTCTAAGTCATCAATATCACCCAATTTAGGAATGATGTCGTCTTCGTCTTCTTCATCTTCTTTATCTTCAGGGAAGTGCGGTTCAAACGCTTGATACAAATCTTCAATACCGTGACCATGTGCCGCTGACATAGGAATTGGGTCGCCAAAACCTAGTGCGTAAGCCTCTGCCATTCCAGAAAGAGCGGCATTTTCATGTTCACATTTGTTTACGGCTAAAACGACAGGTTTTTTCTGTTTACGGAGCCAGCCAGCAAAATGTTCGTCAATCGGGGTAACGCCCGCACGTCCATCAATAATGAATAGAACTGCATCGGCTTGTTTAAGACCCTCTTCGGTCTGGCGGCGCATACGCCCTTGAATACTATCGTCAAAGCTTTCTTCTAGCCCTGCGGTATCAATAATACGGAC
>JAMASZ010000287.1 GCA_023301585.1 Alphaproteobacteria bacterium
CCACTAACGTGCAACGTATGGCAAGATCTACAATTAATTGTCCGCAACACATAAGAACGATTTAACAAAAGTATATAAACTTCATTTAAGTCTCGCGCACAAGCAGACTATTCAACAGAAAGTACTTTATCTTCTGACTGCTCTTTTTGTATTTTCTTAGACTTATATCTTTGGTACGCCCCATATCCTAACAAGGCAGGCGCTACGATAAGGCAAGTCGGACAGACTGCGCCCGTCGCAGCCAACGTAGCTGCACCATACACCCCCACTCCTGATCCAATAAGTAAATTAGATGTTCCTGTTTCGGAAGTCGTGTTTTTTATGTCCTCTGTCATGATATTGTCCTCTCACATGTCAATATTGTTTCTGTTCATTATATTCTGAATAAAAATAACAATCGTTACTTCGTAAGCGTCTGGTCTAATGCATCTTACCTATAATACTGTATCAGCGTACAGATAACGAGACAGGGTACAAGTCGTAATATCAAACAGCTACAGCACAAAGATATATAAAACGTCTAATTTGTAAGCCAAGTTGACAACTTTTTAGAAGCAATATTACATCTGAGACAGCTTCTACCTTAATAAGAACGATTACTCACAATTAAGCTTGGAAAAGTCATTAAGAATGCTTTGCCCCCATTTGACAGCTGCGCTCACTTCACCCCAGATAGGAAGAACCGTTAAAATGATGCGTGGATGATCGCCATTATCATTAAGAGTAATATAGTGTTTTTAATTTTGAAATTTTAGGAGGCACTAAAAAATAAAATTATAGCACCGCCTAAAACCATACCATTTAAAATCTCCTAACGTTTCTTCTGTAATATTGTCAAATGTATAGAATAAATAAAAAACAGAATTGCTCCAAAGCCCTACAGCAATAAAGATAGTTGAATCAATTCTTATATTAGTCCTGCTTTTTCAGATAATCCAAACCTTCAGCACTACGAATATGTAAGTCTTGTTGTGGGAATGATATCTCTATACCAGCCTCTTGCAAGGCATCCCACATATCAAAACGTATCTGCGTTTCGACATTATAAATCTCTTGAATGTTTCTCATAAAGAATTTCACATCAAAAATAAGTGCGCTATCAGCAAAATCCATAAAATGAACCCTTGGTTGCGGGCTATTTAAAACATCTTTGCTATCCATCACACATTTTAGCAAGATATCGCGCACCTCTTGAGGGTTGGAAGAATACGACACGCCCACAGTGACCGTCGTACGCCCTAGCTTATCTTTATGTGTCCAGTTCTTCACAGAGGATGAAATAAGTTCCGAGTTTGGCACGATGATTGATGTGCGTTCAAATGTTTCAATCTCGGTGGCTCTGACATTAATTTCTTTAACAATCCCCTCGCCAGAAGCCGTGATAATCCAATCGCCAACCTTGATCGGACGTTCAAACAATAAAATCAGGCCTGACACAAAATTACTTACAATACTCTGTAAACCAAAGCCAATACCGACAGACAGCGCTCCAGCAATCAAAGCCAAATTGGTCAAATCAAATCCAACAGCCGATATACCAGCCATCAGCGCAATAATAAGCCCCACATAACCCAAGACTTGGGTAATAGACTGGCGGACTGATTCATCCATCTTCGTCTTAGGTAGAATTTTTTGTCCCAAAACACGTTGAATCATGCGTGTAAAAAACAAGAGAATAAAGAAAACAAACAAAGCAATGCCGATGCTTGCAATTGACAATGTCATCGTTCCAATTTTAAAGCCAAAGAAGGCCTGCATAACCCAACCTTGAATGCTATGCCATTCCGCTCCAAATACACTCGCGACAAGAGGAAGGCACACAAAAAATAATACTGCATCAAGAGTGAGGGAGAGCCAGAAGAACACAAGATGTTCTTTTTCTTTGGAGTCCTCAGTTTCATCATCTTGCGTGAAAACCTTATCTAAACGGTACAGATAAGGGCGAATAACCGCTCTAATAACTAAAACCAGCGTAAATAAAGCAAATAACATTACAATTAGTTCAAATAAATAACGGGCCAAGGCAGCATAACCAAAGATATTCGCTATAATTATAAGTAAACTGATACTTAGTAAGACAATAAAGGTTTGATAGGGCAGAAAATATGTTTCTTTTGTTTTTGACGTTTTAAAAATGAAGAATGAAAAAAGCCCTAGAAGCACGGCAAAAATAGTTGTTATGATATAACTCTGTGCAATAGCTAACTCCAGAGGCGTTCCCATGACCCGGCCACATTCAAGAAACACGGTATCTCCAACAAAAAGAAGTACTGTGAACAAGGCTACCCAACGCATACTTTTGCGAATAATCTTAGCTTGAGCGAGGCGTTGTGTTGCCACATTCACAAAAATGAAAAAGATACTTAGCACAAAAATTTTATGCACTAAGAGACTGTTTGTTTCAGTCATAATATCTTGTGCATGTAACGTTTGATAAATGAAAAATAACCCTACAGACGACAACACAACCGGAAGAACAAGAGAAGTAGAAATCAAGGAAAACAGGCTACCAACCTTTAAGTTTTTTAACTTTACATCTAATGATTTTTTAGAAACCCAACAACCAACTAAAAACAGCCCTAAGAATAAAAAAGAAGCTAATGCCAACCCCCCAATTTGAGCCGTACCTCTATCCTGAAAGGGAGATCCATGATTTGAAATCTGTTCTCCATAAGCCTCGGTAGCATTCACCCATAGTGTTTTGCTAAAGGCTGAAACTTGAGGTTCAAACAACTTCTCTACAAACTGATCACGTCTTAAAGAAGCTGCTTTTTCCAGCAAACGAGATGATTTAGCACTCAAAGCCTCTGCTTGTTTGAGTAACCCTTCTGTCATAAGGGCTTTTTCAGTTAATTCAGCACGTAGTTGCTTTATGCTTTCAGGCTCAATCAGCGCCACTTCACCTTCTGCAGTGGCAACTGGTAATGGCCCAAGATCAGTAATATTAGCCTTCACCACATCATGTGCAGGCCTGATATTCACTACTATATTCTGGATTTCGTCATGCGCTGATCTCAAGGCTGTCCGAATGTTTAAAATCTGTTCTGCACTGAGGTTTGCTTCCAAAAAAAGTGGTTCGACAAGCTCAATCTCGCTCTTTTGCGCATTAAGTTGCGCCTCAATGGCCTTCTTGTCCAACACATCTTGTGCCATGACAGTAGAAGATAAGCACATGATAAGTGCGCCAAGACAGATAAAAAGCCGAACGATGTTCATATTTAATTTTCCTTATACTATGTAAGGAATTGTGACTAATTTATCCTTAAATACAAGGTAATAATTAAATATCCAAAATCACGGTACAGGGGGAGTTTTTATAAAACAATGATTTTCAGTCATTAAAAGTTCAGCCTATTACTATAAATGTAACAGGCTGAACTTTATTAATTTGCGTATTAAACTAAATCTAAATTCATAACTTTTGTCCATGCCGCTACAAAATCTGCAACAAACTTGTCTTTAGCGTCGTTAGTTGCGTAAACTTCCGCCAAGGCACGAAGTTCAGAGTTATGCCCAAAAATCAAATCAGTACGTGTTGCTGTGTATTTTTGGTCACCGCCCTTACGATCAATACCAGTAAACGCCTGACCATTTGGACACGCCGCTTTCCATTCCGTTGCCATATCCAACAAGTTAACAAAGAAGTCATTGCTCAATGTTTCTGGATTATTCGTCAAAACACCATGTTTTGTATCACCATGATTTGCACCTAAAACGCGCAACCCACCCATAAGAACAGTCATCTCAGGCGGTGTAAGCGTTAATAAATGCGCACGATCCAACATTAAATGTTCAGATGGAACAGTGTACGTAGTTTTAACAAAGTTTCTAAACGCATCTGTTTCTGGCTCTAATGGTTCAAACGATTCAACATCTGTTTGTGCATCACTGGCATCTACACGTCCCGCTGTGAACGGAACAGAGATGTCATGCCCTGCATCTTTTGCGGCTTTTTCAACAGCAGAAGATCCAGCAAGCACAATAATATCAGCAATAGAAACCTGCTTATCTGTTTGCTTAGCATTAAAATCAGATTGAATTGCTTCCAATACACCTAACGCTTTTGCCAACTGATCTGGCTCGTTAACCGCCCAGTCTTTTTGCGGAGCTAAACGAATACGCGCACCATTTGCACCACCACGCTTATCTGAATTACGATACGTTGATGCAGAAGCCCAAGCAGTTTTAACTAACTCACCAACAGTTAAGCCTGAAGACAAAATAGCGTCCTTCAATTCTTTAACATCAGCGTCATTAATTTGATCATAATCGGCAGCAGTTAGAGGGTCTTGCCAAATTAAAACTTCTTTAGGAACGTCACTGCCCAAATACCTTGTAATTGGTCCCATATCACGATGCGTCAATTTGTACCACGCACGTGCATACGCATCTGCAAAAGCGTCATGGTCTTTATGAAAGCGCATAGATATTTCACGATAAATCGGATCTTCACGAAGCGCGATGTCCGTCGTTGCCATCATCGTAGGTTGCTTGTTATCAGAACCATCAACTTCAGGAGCTAGATCTTCGTCCTTAACATCTTTTGCATACCACTGCCACGCACCTGCAGGGCTTTTCATTTTATCCCATTCATAACCAAACAGCATATCAAGAATCTGATGGGGAAGTAGTTGAGGACGAGGAGAGAGAGAGAGAG
>JAMASZ010000288.1 GCA_023301585.1 Alphaproteobacteria bacterium
AGTTAATAGAAAAAAATACTGTCAATCAATCGATTATCAGCATTAGTGAATCTATACGATCTAAAATGCCGCCATGCCCAGGAATAATACCGCCAGTGTCTTTCACTTTAATGCGTCGCTTATACCACGACACCAACAAATCACCAGCCTGACCAACAAGACCAATACCAGCACCAAATACACAAGCAAGCCAAATTGGGATAACTAAGAACTGAATTGAAAATGTTGCGGAGACATACAAGCCAAACGCAACTGCGCTACACGTCACACCACCGATAAGTCCTGCCCATGTTTTATTAGGACTGATTTTAGGGGCTAATTTAGCGCCACCAATAAGCTTTCCAGAGAAATAGGCACCGACATCACACGCCCAAACGCTTAATATAAGAGCCAGCACTAAATGAGCGCCTGCTTCGCCAAAATTAAGTCTGATATATATGAAAGAAACGAAAGCCAGAACTATATATATAGCGCCAACTAGAAAATCTCGGTTTTCCTCATCAGACTGCTTCGCCATTTTATACCATTCAAAAACACTGAGATAAAAAGCAACACCAACGCCAGCTAAAAAGAAAACGCCACCAAACCATATCAACAGAAGGGTTATTGGTCCTAGAATGAAGCCAGTTAAAAGGCGACGTTGTAATGAACTACCAAACATAGAATGCCTTACATGGTTTTAATTGCGCCAAAACGGCGGTCACGACTAGCAAATTCACCAATCGCTTCTTCAAGGTCAACTTTTTTAAAATCTGGCCATAATGTATCTGTAAAAACAAACTCAGAGTAAGCACACTGCCATAATAAGAAATTGCTAATGCGTTGCTCACCGCTTGTACGAATAAGTATATCTGGGTCTGGCATATCTGCGGTTGTCAGGTTAGCGCAAAAATGCTCCTCCATTAAATCAACGTCAGGGGTTAGCCCCTTTTCGTTCATATATTGAGCAGTCTTTGCAGCAGCCAGCATAATATCGCGACGTCCACCGTAGTTGAGCGCGATAGTTAAGTTTAAACCAGTGTTATTCTCAGTAAGTTTTTCAGCGTTTTCAATCAGCTCAACAATATCTTTAGAAAGCGGGTCACGCTCCCCAATCATACGCATACGCACATTGTTACGATGAAGTTCAGCAGTTTCAGAACGTAAATACATACGAAGCAAACGCATTAATTCATTAACCTCTTCCGCAGGGCGGCTCCAGTTTTCCGTAGAAAAGCCAAACAAGGTTAGATATTCAACACCTAATTCACCTGCCGCACGAACGGTACGTTTACATGCTTCAATACCTTGCTGATGCCCAGCAGTACGAGGAAGTGAGCGTTGTTTCGCCCAACGACCGTTGCCGTCCATAATAATTGCGATATGTTTTGGATTGTTTTTCAAAATGTTATCTTTCGATGAATGACTAATCAAACAGTCATAATATCTTTTTCTTTATCAACTAGCATGTCATCAACACGCTTAATGAAACCATCTGTCATTTTTTGAACTTCATCAGAAAAGCGTTTTTTATCATCTTCAGAATAATCAGCATTTTTCTTGATATCATCCATTCCATCACGGCGAATGTTACGAATTGAAACACGAGAGCTTTCAGCATACTGACCGGCAACTTTTGTAAGTTCCTTACGGCGTTCTTCGTTCAATTCAGGGATTGGCACACGTATCATGGCGCCTTCTGTTTGTGGGTTTAACCCCAGACCAGATTCACGAATAGACTTTTCAACGGCTTGCGCATTACCAGCATCCCAAACAGACACTGTAAGTAAACGTGATTCAGGAACAGAGACAGTTGCCACTTGGTTCAACGGCATTTTAGCGCCATAAACATCAACAACAACTGGATCTAGCATGCTTACAGAGGCACGCCCTGTTCTTAGCCCTGAAAATTCGCTCTTTAAATTATCGACAGCGCCTTCCATGCGTCTTGTTAAATCTGCTTCATCCATAATCTGTATCCTTATACTTAAATGTTATTAGTTAGTGACGAGTGTGTGAGGACCTTCGCCCTTCAAGGCTTTTGTTAGATTACCTTTTTCCTTGATAGAAAACACCAAAATTGGAATTGAGTTTTCACGCGCCAATGAAATCGCTGTTGCGTCCATAACACGTAAATCCTTGGTCAACACATCCATGTAGCTTAAACGGTCATAACGTTTCGCGCTAGAGTCTTTTTCAGGGTCAGCATTGTAAACCCCATCAACCTTCGTGCCTTTTAGCATTGCATTACAATTCATTTCTGATGCACGGAGAGCCGCCGCCGTATCTGTTGTGAAGTACGGGTTACCAGTACCAGCCGCAAATATAACCACACGCCCCTTTTCCATGTGACGCATCGCTTTACGGCGGATATACGGCTCACAGATTGCTGACATTGGGATAGCGGACATCACACGAGTTTGAATATCTATATTTTCAAGGGCGTTTTGAAGCGCGAGCGCGTTAATGACAATTCCTAACATGCCCATATAATCGGCTGTTGTTCTGTCCATGCCTTGTGCTGCGCCAGATACACCACGGAAGATGTTACCAGCCCCAACAACAACACAGACCTCGATACCGCTATCAATAGCTTCCTTAATGTCTTCAGCAACACGGTTAACCGTCTTAGGGTCTAAACCAAACTCATTTTCTCCCATCAGGACTTCGCCTGACATTTTTAGTAAGATGCGTTTGAATTTTTGCTTTTCAGCCATTTTTGAACCCTTTATGATTTTCGACGTAATTCAATTGTCTAATATAGTTACAGCCACGCTGATATGCAACGTGGCTGTTAAAATAATCTTTTGTTATTAACGGTCGTAACGCGTTTACGCTCCTAAGACCCTTGAAAAAATTAGCCGTTAGCCACTTTATTTACTTCAGCAGCAAAATCTTCAACTTCTTTTTCGATACCTTCGCCCAACTGAACGCGTGCATAAGATGTTAAGGCAACAGGTGCTCCAACTTCTTTTTCTGCATTTTTCAAAAGAGCTGAGATTTGAGTTTCACCATCGATAACAAATGTTTGATCAAGAAGACAAATCTCTTTGTAGTACTTGTTAATACGACCAGATAACATTTTCTCAATAATGTCGTCAGGCTTGCCTTCTGCCTTTGCTTGCTCACGAATAACGTCTTCTTCGCGTTTAAGGTCAGTAGCATCAACTTCATCACGCGTTAGATATTTAGGGAATGCTGCCGCAACATGCATTGCAATTTGTTTACCTAAAGTTTCTAAAGCCGCTTTATCACCAGTTGATTCTAAACCAACAAGAACACCGATTTTACCAAGATTTGGAACAACTGCGTTGTGAACATAACCAATAACAGCGCCATCAGTTACAGAAACTTTCTCCAAACGACGGATACTCATGTGTTCACCGATTGTCGCGATTTTAGCAGTTAGAACTTCTTTAGTAGGCTTGCCGTCAAAATCAGCAGCCAACAAAGCGTCAACGCTATCAACATCCAAAGATTTTTGAGCAACAGTACTTACGAACTCTTGGAATTCTGCGTTACGAGCAACGAAGTCAGTTTCTGAGTTAACTTCAACAACCACACCTTCAGTACCATTAGCAACGATTGCAACAAGACCTTCTGCCGCTGTACGGCTAGATTTCTTATCAGCT
Organism: Alphaproteobacteria bacterium; assembly: GCA_023301585.1. GTDB lineage: Bacteria > Pseudomonadota > Alphaproteobacteria > Micavibrionales > Micavibrionaceae. The sequence continues at coordinate 3,612 of JAMASZ010000288.1, forward strand.
TTTGCGATACCTTTTTTACGAAGGAAATCCATCGCTACTTCAATGTCACCGCCAACTTCTTCTAACGCTTTTTTAGCGTCCATCATGCCAGCACCTGACTTTTCACGTAATTCTTTAACCATAGCGGCTGTAATTTGTGTCATTTTACTATCCTTATTCTATTTATTTTATGAATTGTGACCTCGCCTTTGCGGCGAAGTCACTTAAATTGATTTCTTAGAATTAACCTGCAGAGGCCGCTTTTTTCGGAGCTTCTGCTGCTTTTGCGTCAGCTTTATCTTCTTTAGCTGGAGCATCTTTAGCATCATCTTTTTTCGCTGCAGTTTTCTTAGCTGCTGCTTTTTTCGCAGGAACTTTAACTTTTACGTCAACTGCCGCACCGGCATCTTTACCCGCTGATTTCAATTCAGCTTGTAAACCATCAAGGATAGCGTCACTGAATAGATCACAGTACAAAGAGATGGCACGAAGTGCATCATCATTTCCTGGAATTGGGAAATCAACACCTTCTGGGTTAGCATTTGAATCTAAGATACCAAATACTGGAATTCCAAGGTTGTTAGCTTCTTGAACCGCAATGTCTTCTTTATTTACATCAATGATGAAAAGAGCGTCAGGTTGACCACCCATGTCTTTAATTCCACCAAGTGCTAGTTCCAGCTTATCGCCTTCACGTTTCAGCATAAGTTGTTCTTTTTTCTTTAGACCATTATCTTCTTTACCTAAAATATCATCAATGTCGCGTAGACGGTTGATTGACTTAGAAATAGTCTTCCAGTTCGTCATCATTCCACCTAACCAACGGTGGTTAACGTAGTACTGACCAGAACGCTTAGCGCTCTCTGCAACTTTTTCTTGTGCTTGGCGTTTTGTACCAACGAATAACACACGACCACCTTTAGCAACGATATCGCGCATCGCTTGAAGCGCATTACCTAGCATTGGTGTTGTTTGTTGAAGATCTAAGATGTGAACGCCATTACGAACACCAAAGATATATTGTTGCATTTTTGGGT
>JAMASZ010000289.1 GCA_023301585.1 Alphaproteobacteria bacterium
ACCCACCCCCACTCAGACCGCTCGCCGCCCTGCCTCTCGCCGCCATAGCCCTCGGGGGCGCGAACAGAGACGTCGACTTCCTCCCGGACTCGGGAGCGAACTTCTCCGTCATATCCATGGACGGCTACAAGGCAGCGGGCCTGAACCCCGAGCACATCGACCCGCGGACCAACATGGCCAGGGACCCGGAGACGGCCGACGGCTACGTCGGGGGCATGCAGATCATCGGGGTCTACAGGACAACAGCCACTTCAGCAACGGGGACGGCACCCCTGGAGCTCTATGTGGCCAACAGGGCCAAACAGCCACTCCTGTCGAGGGAAGCCACCCTGGAGCTGGGCCTACTGGGACCGCCGACAACCCAATGACAACAAACCACCCCGACGACCGCCAACGCATTCACCGCCACCACCATCCCCAAGACCAACGGAACACAAGACCACCAGGAAACGACCCGACCACCCCGGGCGCCCAACCCCGACGCGCCCCACGCCCGACACAAGCCACCGCAAGCAGCCAAACACTGGGCCCAACTGCAGAGGGAGTTCCCCGGGGTCCTCGACGGCATTTGCCGGCCAATGAAGGGAGGAATGGCATCCATCCGGGTCATCCCGGGCTCACGACCGCAACAATGTTGGTCAACAAAACCAATCCCCCTCAACCTCCGGGGCGCCTTCGACCGGGAGATAGACGACCAAATCAGCCAAGGCATCATCGAACCCGCCGATGACACCAACGACCCCGCAATGTGGCTCCACCCGATGGTGGTCACAAGGAAGAGGGACCCCACGAAATGCCGCATCACCGTGGACCTACGGGCCATCAACAAGGCCACCCTCCGCCCCATATACCCCGCCCTGTCACCGTGGCAGACCGTCTCGACGATCAACGCCGCCTCCAGACACTACACAGTCCTGGATGGCCTCAAGGGGTACCACCAAGTGGAGCTCGACCCCGAGAGCAGACGACTCCTGACCTTCGTCACACCGCGAGGCCGCATGCGATACAGGCGGCTACCAATGGGCTGGCACGGAGCCGGCGACTTATACCACGAGAGACTCACCAAAGCCTTGGCCGGAGTCCCCACCGACATATATGCCCGGGTAGTAGAGGACATCCTGGTCCACACAGCAGAGGGGGGCAAGACCCACCAAGCGGCGGTCCGCCGAGTACTCCAGGCATGCCACGACCACCAGATCTCCATCAACGCAGCGAAAGTCCAATACTGCCAGGAGAAGGTCAAGTTCGCCGGATACCTCATGGAGTCAGGAACACACACCATAGACCCGGACCTCTCGGCAGCACTGCGGGACTTCCCGCGCCCAACCAACAGGACAACACTCCGGTCCTTCCTGGGCCTCTGCCAACAGGTCGGGTACTTCACAAGCGACATCACCACACTCACAACGCCATTGAGGGAGCTCAACTCAAAGGCGGCGGCCTGGACGTGGACGGGCGCCCACGAGGAGGCGTTCGGCGCAGCGCGCCAGGCCCTCTCCAGCACACCATGTCTCACCCCGTTCGACCCGACCCTCCCGACGGAGCTGCTGACAGACGCGGCCAAGACGGGCCTGGGGTTCATCCTACGGCAGCGGGGGCGGGACGGCTACTGGAGACCAGTCCAATACGGATCCAGGTCGCTAGCAGGGCATGAGGCCAACTGGAACGGGGCAGCAGAGTTGGAGGCCTTGGCAGTGGCGTGGGCAGCCCACAAGGCCAACTTCTTCCTCGACGGTCTCAGGCACTTCACCGTCATCACCGACTCCTCACCCCTCGTGGCCACCCTGAACGACAGACGCCTGGACCAGATCAAGAACGACCGCCTCTTGAAGCTCAAGACAGCGATGGCGAAGTATAACTTCACCGTCAAACACCAGGCGGGAAAGCGGCACCTGATCGCCGACGCCCTATCCCGGGCACCAGCCGCACCACCCTCCGCACCGGACCTCGTCCTCCCAGAGGAGGAGGAGGCCGACAGGACCTTCGTCGTGGCCGCAGCAATCGCCGAGGCAGCCGAGACGGACGAGCCAGACCTGGTCTTGGCCCCAATCCGGCGAGCGGCAGCGGAGGACTCCACATACACCGAGCTGCTGGGGCAGATCACGGCCGGATGGCCGGACAGGCCACACTTCGTGCCGCAAACCCTCGCGCAATTCTGGCGCCACAGGACGGAGCTGGAGCAGCATGACGGCATCATCCTCCACGGACCACAGATATACATCCCGCCGGCAATGCGGAAGCAGGCCCTCCGCCAGCTGCACGCGGCACATCAGGGCGTCAACAAGACCATGGAAAGGGCCAACAGGACGGTCTGGTGGCCCACCCTGCGCAACGATGTCCAGCAAACGGTGGCGGCCTGCGTCCCATGCAGGGAGCACCTCCCCTCACTGACCCACCAGCCGCTCCTACACGGCCCCAAGGCGACCCGCCCATTCCAAATACTACATGCAGACCTGTGCCACCACACGGGGGGACAGGCGTTGGTACTCACCGACGAGTACAGTGGGTGGCTAGACCTCTACGCCCTGCCCAAGGTCGCCTCAGCCGGGGCCACAATCGCGGCCCTATGGGCCCACTTCCTGGCCCACACGGTCCCGGAGGCGCTACACCCGGACAACGGACCACAGTTCGCCGCCTCAGAAACGCGCCAGTTTCTCCAGAACTGGCAGGTCCACATCCACGCCAGCGCACC
>JAMASZ010000290.1 GCA_023301585.1 Alphaproteobacteria bacterium
CTCTGTATGTAACAATAGATGCCTGCACCGTCTAAATAATGGATAGGGTCGCTAATTCCGCTCAAAATTGAGGTTAAAGCACCTGAATTATCTAGGATGATGAAGTTTTGACCTGCTTTTGCAGTGAAATTGCTCTGTTCTACTTGCTTTACAACCGATTTGTCCTGATTTTTGAGCCAGTTAGCTAGATTTCCCTTGTTTAGTAGGGTGATTTTAATGGTGTTCTTGGTTGTCTGGGTGCAGAAAGGCTCTGGGAAGTCGAAGATGCGGTCTAGGGGGCTGTTTGTCATGATAACTCTCGTAAGGTGGCTAACGGTTAAGATGTGACTATTATGCGCGGGCTATGGAGGTTAATCAATACGTTATATGAGATACTCAGGGGAAAAACAGGCTGTGTAAGTGGCTGATTTAGCTGGTGAATTAGAGTTACTCAGTTCGTTCCGTTGTTTCGTATAAAAACGTACACCCCAGATACAACAAAAGGCTCTAAAAAGAGCCTTTTACTTAGAATATTAAAACTAACAATTAACCGTTAGTAAGGTCGTTAGTGTAACCCACATCTGGTGTACTTAAGCCTGGCTCTGCTGGAGTGTAATCCATTACACGACCCTTTAGAGCTGCTGTATCGTTCATTGCAAATGAAACACTTAAACTCGGGTTATTGAATCCTATAGCCATATTTTAATTACTCCTTCTATTATACGCTTCTGCATAAAGGTCATATAAGTCTTCTCTAGGTGAGCCCTCTATATATGCCTTATAGAAACTATTAAGCCCTATTTTCCCTAAAGTGTCAAGTAAAATCGTAAAATATTCAGTGTCAGTGAGCTCTTTAACCACGGTACATGAATGTATTAGTGAGTCTAAGTTGCGTGCGTGCATAAATGCCGCGTAATTCAGCACATCTGCCATAGGGTCGGGCGCTTTATTGCCACCAATTTCTTGGTCAGCTTCGCTCAATGCTTTAATTAAATTAATAATAATATCGCCATTAACTTCTTTTTGCCCTTTAGGAACCTGTAAAAAGATAGTTTTCATGTCTAAGGAATAGCCTGATTCGCCAATTCCGTTCATCATTTGAATAGGGACTTGGTGTGTACTTAAGACTTTCAAGAAAATTTGCCCAGTTTTTGATTGAGTTAAGATTTGGTAAGCTTGCTCAATAATCTTCTCGCCGTGAGGGTGACCATAGGTAATAGCGTTTACATTTGTGCCTCTGTCGCCAAAAGCGCCTTGTAATCCGTTGTTTCCTGTTTCTGTGTTATCTGATTCAGTCATTAGTTTCCCTAGTATAGTGCCTCTGGAGCGACCATTCCGCCGCCCATTTCGTGTGTAATCATTTCTTGATGTGTAATTTTGACGCGTCCCTTTGTATTAATCGTAATAGAAGCGCGTACAAGTTGGGCATCAACGTATAAATCTGCCTCAACCGTATATTTGTCATTTTCTTCGTCATAACCGATTTCAGGTAATTTGTGCTTTTCCATTACAGATTGCATGACCGCAGGTCCCAAAGAATCGAGTAATGGCATATCATGTATATTTGTAATCACACCAATTTCCGAGTATTCATCGTCACTTACGTGTTCAAAGTAGAATTTTAGATATTCAATAATATTAAATTGGTTAAGGTTTAACGCACCTTTATCATTAACGGTACTTATTGAATCGCCACTACCATCCATATAGTGGAAAAAGTTGCCATCGCCCAAATATTCAAAGCTGAAAGTGGGGACAGAAGCATAATTAGTGACTTTATATAAAGAAACTCCCTCGAAAAAAGGGAGTTGCGCGGCTTTAACTTCACTACGGTCGATAGCGAACATACCCATATGAGCGTCTGATTTAACGCTGTTGAGTACTTTAATTGATGTATCGCGATCTAGTCTTTGCCAATTCATGTTCTGTTCACTATAGCAGGTTTTTGCGTTCTGTTAATATAATCTGCTAGAATTTTTACTATTTTTCCAGCGTGCGGGTAAAGTAGCAAAATTGTAAAATGAAATGCAAATAAATGAAAATTAAGCTTCGGAAAGCTTTTCCATCGCGACTTTCAGGATATCAGTGGTTGAGTCAGGTAGGTGGCTTTGAGTCGAAATGACCTGTCTCCAATGACGTGCGCCAGCTTGCCCCTGAAATAAACCAACCATATGACGGGTGATGGATTTCATTGGTGTTTCGTATAATTCCCATTGTTGTTTAATGTAGGGAATCATCTGCTGCACCACTTCGGCTTGGGTAAGAAGATTCGGTGTTTCATATATGTCACGTTCAATAGCGTTTAAAAACCATGGGTTTTGATATGCTTCGCGACCAATCATGGTGCCATCAAATGTTGATAGTTTTTCTTTAGTGTCCTCGATTGTCTTAATACCACCATTTACTTCGATGACTAGATTCGGGAAGTTTGCTTTGATTTGTTCAGCAATATCATAGCGCAGAGGAGGGACTTCGCGGTTTTCTTTGGGGCTTAATCCCTTGAGCCATGCTTTACGGGCGTGGATAATGAATTTTTCACAACCTGCTTTTGATATCTTTTCAATGAAATCGTGAAGGAATTGATAGTCTTCGCTGTCATCAATGCCGATACGGCACTTAATGGTAACGGGTATGTCGACTACGTCTTTCATGGCTTTAACGCCTTCGGCAACCAAATCAGGCTCTTTCATGAGGCAGGCACCAAAAGCACCACTTTGAACACGTTCTGAGGGGCATCCGCAGTTTAGGTTAATTTCGTCATAACCTGCATCTTCTCCCATTTTAGCTGCAAGAGCGAGGTGTTCAGGCTCTGAACCGCCAAGTTGAAGGACAATAGGGTGTTCAGATTCATCGAATCTAAGGAAACGCTCTCTTTCGCCATGTATTAAGGCGCCAGTAGTGACCATTTCAGTATATAAAGTGATGTTCGGGGATATTAAACGATGAAAATAACGGCAATGACGGTCAGTCCAATCCATCATAGGGGCAACACTAATTACACCCTTCATTCCTTTTACAACACTGTTCGTCATTTAAATTAGTCCCTTGAATTTTGCGGTTTTTTAGCATAATTATTCAAGCTATGGGAAAAAAATTACATTTTATCGTTTTGCTGGTTTCTTTATTAGGTTTTGTGGTCGTTTTCGCGCCGGCGCCTAGTTATGCTATTGATGAAACGGCTTATAACAACTCTGGGTTGCCGATACCACGTTATGTATCGTTGCGCTCTGATAAGGTGTTTGTGAGAACTGGTCCTGCGCAACGCTATCCTATTAAGTGGGTTTTTCAGCGCGCGGGTCTGCCAGTAGAGATTATTCAAGAATTTGATACATGGCGAAAAATTCGCGATATTGATGGAGAAGAGGGGTGGATTCACCAATCTTTGCTCTCTGGTAAGCGTCATGTTGTGATCAAGCAAAGCAAAGATGTAATTATTTTACGACGTGACCCATTAGCTGATGCACGTCCTGTTGTGGCGCTAGAGCCTAAGGTTGTAGCCAATCTCAAGCAGTGTGTTGATGTTTGGTGTGAGCTGAAAATTGATGGATATGAAGGTTGGGCCGAAAGAAAAATGCTTTGGGGCATTTACGAAGACGAGAAATTCGATTAGAATCATATTTGTAGCATTCGTTACGATTAAGAATTACCAAATTAAACCCTGAAGACTTAGCCGCTAATCCACAGCGGCTTTATGATTCACCCCCAAACGACTCAGTTAGGTCTCCATGTTAGATTATATGAACAAAGCTGATGTAGCGCTCCGGATTCAATATGCCGTTCAAGCGCTTACACAAGACGAAGATAATGGCTGTGATGCTATGAAGGCGACGCTTTTATTTTCTGGTATGCTTGTGGAGACGGCGTTTCTATTTGATAACTGTGAAGAGGCACTTCAGGGGAGCTTTATTAAGCTTAGAGATTTATTGCATTGTGAACCTTTGAAGGGTTCTATGGCGGAAGACTCAATGCCACCACCGTCGATTATAGATTTTGATTCAGAGATGGGACGCTCCATGGCGCGTGAGTTCTTTGAAGAGTGGTTAGATTGCAATTATGAATTCCATGATATGTTGTTGTTCCTTATTCAGCAAAACTTTGTTAGATGGGAAGTGCAGGGGCAGTATCGCGCCGAAAGCTTCCGTCTTCTAGTTGAA